>NZ_JBEXID010000041.1:0-69016 GCF_040608395.1 Streptomyces sp. NPDC005181 | reverse complement strand
GCACGGCCGCGGGCCGCGCCGCCCCCCCCCCCCCCCACAACTCGGCGGAGCGGCCGGCACCCTGGCGGCCTTCCACGCGTTCGCCGAGGCCGACGGCGCGACCGCCGGCCCGGATCCCGGCCCGGACCTGGGCCTGCGGCTGCTCGCCGGCTACGCCGCCGAGACCGGACTGGCCGAGCCCACGCTGCCCTGGCACACCCTGCGCACCCCCGTCGCCGACCTGGCCGGCGCCCTCGCCTTCACCTCCGGGGCACTCGGGAAGCTCGCCGCTGACGTCCTGTTGCTGTCCCGTACGGAGATCGGCGAACTCGGCGAGGGCAGCGGCGGCGGCTCCTCCACCATGCCGCACAAGGCCAACCCGGTCCGCGCCACGCTGATCGCCGCCGCGGCCCGACAGGTCCCCGCCCTCGTGTCCGTGCTCTACGCCGGGCTCGCCGCCGAGGACGAGCGCCCGGCCGGCGCCTGGCACGCCGAGTGGCAACCCCTGCGCCAGGCCCTGCGTCTCGTCGGCGGAGCCGCCCGCGATGCCGCCGAACTGGCCGAAGGCCTGCGCGTCCATCCGCACCGGATGCGGGACAACCTCGACGCCACCGACGGCTTGATCATCAGCGAGCGGCTCGCCGCGGTGCTGGCGGCGCTGATCGGCCGCGGCGAGGCCCGGCAGGCGCTCTCCCGGGCCTCGCGCCGCGCCCTCGAACAGGGCATGGAACTCGACGAGGCCCTCCGGGAGGAGCCCGGCATCGCCGGTGTCCTTCCGCAGGACCGGCTGCGCGAGCTGACCGACCCGACGCAGTACGCGGGCTCCGCGGGTGCCCTCGTGGACCGCGCCCTGCGCCGCACCGGCGCCGCCCGGAAGCCGACCTGACACCGCACCGCCACTGCCCATGACCCGCCCTGACGCAGCGTCGGACATCGACGGCTCCGCACAGCCCCGGCCCCGTGGCACCGACCGGTGGCCGCGAGCCGTCCGCGACCCACCGCCCACCGGACGGCCCCGCACACCCAGCACGAGGAGACCGCATGAGCACTTCTGCCCCCGCGCAGCGTCTGCTGCACCACCGCGTGGACGGCCGGGACTCCGCCCCGCCGCTGATCCTGGGCCCGTCGCTCGGCACCTCGCTGGCCGTGTGGGAGCCGCAGACCCCGGCGCTGGCCCGGACCCACCGAGTGGTGCGCTGGGACCTGCCCGGCCACGGCGGCTCCCCGGCCGGCCTGCTGCCCGACGGCGGCACCGTCGCCGACCTCGGGCAGCTGGTCCTCGGCCTCGCCGACGAGCTCGGCATCGAGGAGTTCGGCTACGCCGGCATCTCGCTCGGCGGCGCCGTCGGCACCTGGCTCGCCGTGCACCACCCCGAGCGGGTCACCTCGCTCGCGATCCTCTGCTCCTCGGCCCGCTTCGGTCAGCCGGAGGGCTGGTCCGACCGTGCGGCGCTGGTCCGCGCCGAGGGCACCGGCCCGGTCGCAAAGACCGCCCTCGCCCGCTGGTTCACCCCGTCCTTCGCGGCCTCCCCGGCCGCCGGGGCAGTGGTCGACGACTTGTCCGCGGCCGACCCCGGGGCCTACGCCGGGCTCTGCGACGCACTCGCCTGCTTCGACCTGCGCGCCGAGCTGCCTCGTATCACCGCGCCGACCCTGGTCGTTGCGGGCCGCGAGGACCCCGCGACGCCCGTCGCACACGCCCGCGAGCTGGCCGACGGCATCCCCGGCGCGGCCCTGACCGAGGTGGCGCACGCCGCGCACCTCGCCAACGTCGAGCGTCCGGTGCCCGTGCTGGCCGCCCTGCTGGGACACTTCGCGGCCGATGCCGCCCCGCCCGCCGACGACGCCTCCCGGTACGGCTCCGGTATGGCCGTGCGCCGCGCCGTGCTCGGCGACGAGCACGTCGACGGGGCGATCACCCGCACCACAGACTTCACCGCCGGTTTCCAGGACTTCATCACCCGCTACGCATGGGGCGAGATCTGGACCCGGCCCGGGCTGAGCCGCCGAACCCGCAGCTGCATCACCCTCACCGCGCTGGTGGCCCACGGCCACCACCAGGAACTGGCCATGCATGTGCGGGCCGCACGGCGCAACGGTCTCACCCCCGCGGAGATCGAGGAAGTCCTGCTCCAGTCGGCCGTCTACTGCGGCGTGCCCGCAGCGAACGCCGCTTTCGCCGTCGCGAACCGCATTCTCGAAGAGGAGAACTGACCGCCATGGACCACACCACCGTCGGCATCATCGGCGGCGGCCCCGCGGGCCTGCTGCTCGCCCGGCTCCTGCACAACTCCGGCGTCGACTGCGTCGTTCTGGAGAGCCGCGACCGCACCTACGTCGAGCAGCGCCAGCGCGCCGGCATCCTCGAGCAGAGCACGGTCGACGTGCTGCGGGAGTCGGGTGCGGGCGAGCGGCTGGACCGCGAGGGTCTGGTCCACGACGGCATCGAGCTGCGCTGGGACCGCCGGTCACAGCGCATCGACTTCCCGTCGCTCACGGGCGGCCGCAAGGTGTGGGTGTATGCCCAGACCGAGGTGGTCAAGGACCTGATCGCCCTTCAGGTGGTGGACGGCGCCCCGCTGTTGTTCCAGGCCCAGGTGAACGCGGTCGCCGGAGCCGACACGGACCGGCCCGTCATCCACTACACCCACCAGGGCCAGGACAGGACGCTCAGCTGCGACTACATCGTGGGCTGCGACGGGTTCCACGGCGTGACCCGCAGGGCGGTGCCGGACGGTGTCATGAGCACCTTCGAGCGGGTCTACCCCTACTCGTGGTTCGGCATCCTGGCCGATGTCCCGCCGTCCTGCGACGAGCTGATCTACGCCCACTCGCCGCGCGGCTTCGCCCTGCACAGCATGCGCTCCCCCACGGTCAGCCGGCTGTATCTGCAGGTCCCGAACGGCACCGACCCGGCCGACTGGCCGGACGACCGCATATGGGACGAGCTCGACGCCCGTTTCGCGATCGACGGCGACTGGTGGCTCGCACGCGGCCGGATCACCTCCAAGGCCGTGCTGCCGATGCGCAGCTTCGTCACCGAGCCCATGCGCTGGGGCCGGGTCTTCCTGGCCGGCGACGCCGCGCACATCGTGCCGCCCACCGGTGCCAAGGGGCTCAACCTCGCTGTCTCCGACGTCGTCGTGCTCGCCCGGGCCTTCGCCCATCTGAAGGACAGCGGCTCCGCCGAGCTGCTCGATGCGTATTCGGACACCTGTCTGCGCCGGGTGTGGCGCGCGGAGCACTTCTCGTACTTCATGACGACGACCCTGCACACCGACCCGGGTCAGAGCGCATTCGAGACCCGGCTCCAGGTCTCCCAGCTGGACCGCGTCTCGTCGTCCCGGCACGCGGCCGCGGAGCTCGCCGAGAACTACGCGGGCCTGCACATCGGTTGAACCCCTGCGGACGCAACGGCGGTGCGAGGCCGGAAGAGGGCCACGCACCGCGGGCGTCGCCCGGGCCCGGGCGCCGGTCACCCCGTCGGCGCAGGTGAAGCGGGAGCGGGGGCCCGGCCGCCCCGCGCGGCCGTAGGGCCCGCCGGGTACGGTTTCCGGACACCCCGGAGGCTCGACGAGGAGGACCGCATGCCGCATGCCGCGACCGCATCCAAGGCGGCCGCCGCAGCACCCGGCGGCGACCCGGTCGGACCGCTGGAGCGCGGTCTGGCCGTGCTGCGCGCCCTGGCCGCCCACCCCGGGCCCCGGATGCGCCCCGGGGATCTGGTCCGCGCCACCGGCCTGGCCCGCTCCACCGTCGACCGCATCGTCACCACCCTCACCCACCTGGGATATCTGCGCATCGAGGACGACCGCGACGTGCTGCTCGCGCCTCGCCTGATGGAGCTGGGCAATGCCTACCTCGCCTGCTCCGGTCTCCCCGACGCCCTGGAACCGCTCGCCGTCGCGTTGGCGGACGAGCTGGACGAGTCGGTCTCCCTCGCGGTGCCGGACGGCGGCGGGGTGCGGTTCATCAGCCAGTCCACCCGACGGCGCACCATGGCGCTGGCCTTCCGGATAGGCGACCTGCTGCCCGCCGAGCGCTGCGCCCCGGGTGCCCTCTTCGCCGCAGACTGGAGCCCCGAGCAGCAAGCGGCCTGGCGCACCCGGCTGCGCGACGACCCCCGCGACGCCGGCTTCCCCGCGGTTCCTCCCCGACCGGCGCCACCGGCCCCCGACGAGGTGGAGTCGGGCTTCCGGCAGCGGGTGGCCGACGCCCGGGACGCCGGCTGGGCCGCCGACGACCAGCTGATCGAGCCCGGTCTGATCGCCGTCGCGGTCCCCTTGCACGCGCCCGACGGCAGCACCGTGTGTGCGCTCAGCGTGGTCAGTCACACCAGCAGGCACAGCGCTCGGTCGCTGGCCGAGCACGCCCTGCCCCGGCTGCGGGAGTACGGGGCGCGGATGGAGACGGCGCTGGCCTCCCCCGCACCGGCGGCCACGCCGCCCGCACCCGGCGGCCTGGACACCTCACGCACCGCCAAGGCGGAGCTGGGTCAGGAATTCCTGCAGTCGCTGACCCGGGGGCTGGCCGTGCTCACCGCCCTGGGATCGGCACCCGGTGGGCTCACCCTGTCCGGCGCTGCGGAGGCCACCGGCCTGGCCCGCGCCACCGCCCGCCGGGCGCTGCTCTCCCTCCAGCAGCTGGGGTACGCGGCCCCCGCCGGTGAAGGGCGCCGCTTCACGCTGCTGCCCACGGTGCTGGAACTGGGCTACGCCCGGCTCTCCCGACTGACCTTCGCGGAGATCGCGCAGCCCCATCTGGCCCGGCTGGTGGAGCAGGTGCACGACTCGGCGTCCGTCGCGGTGCTGGCCGGCGACGAGATCATGTACGTCGCCCGGGTGCACACCGTGCGCATCATGAGCGTCAACATCACGGTCGGCACCCGCTTCCCGGCGTACGCCACCTCCATGGGCCGGGTGCTGCTGGCCGGCCTGCCCGAGCAGGAGGCGGCCGAGCGGCTGGCCCGCGCCTCGGTGCAGCCGCTGACGCCGTTCACCCGGGTCGATGCCGCCGATCTCGCCGAGGCCGTGGCGCAGGCGCGACGGGACGGTAACGCCCTGGTGGACCAGGAGCTGGAGGAGGGCCTGCGGTCGCTCGCGGTGCCGGTGCACGACCGTACCGGCCGGGTGGTCGCCGCCGTGAACGTCTCCACCCACGCCAGCCGGGGCACCCTGGACGACCTGCGGCGCGCGGTGCTGCCCGCGCTCACGGCGGCTGCTGTCGCGATCGAGGAGGACCTGGCGGTCGTGACAGAACGGGTCCGGCTCACGATCCCCTGACGACTCCGGCTCACGATCCCCTTGACGGGCCGGGCTCCTGATCCCGTTACGGGGCGGGTCGCCCGCCCTCAGGTGAGTTCCGTGACCGTCCCCTCCAGCACGACAGGGGCCGGGCCCCCGTGGATGATCCCGAGGCGCTGTGTCGCCCGGGTCAGTGCCACGTACAGGTCGTTCAGGCCGCGTGTCGACCGGGACAGGATCTCCGTCGGATCGGCGATCAGCACCGCGTCGAACTCCAGTCCCTTCGCCTGGCGTACCCCCAGCACCACCACCCGGCTCTCCAGATCGGGCGCCTCCCCGTACACCGCACCCGGGACCGACTCGGCGACCGCGGCGCCCAGTTCGTCGCGACGGGCATCGGGGACGAGTACCGCGAGCCGGCCGTCCTCCAGCGCGGCGGCCTCCTTCGCCGCCCGGTCGGCGAGGGTGCGGGCCAGCATGCCGGGCTCGGTGCGCATGCGCCACGGCTCCACCCCCGTCTCCCGTACCGACCGCGGCAGCTGAAGCCCCGGGCCGAGCGCCGCGAGGACCTCCGTGGTGGATGCCATGATCTCGGCGGGGGTGCGGTAGTTGACGGTGAGGGACGCCTGCCGCCACCGATCGCCGACGTGCGGGGCGAGCGCGGACGCCCACGAGGAGGCGCCCGCCGCGTCGCCGGTCTGCGCGACGTCACCGACCAGGGTCATGGAGCGGGTCGGGCAGCGCCGCATCAGCAGCCGCCAGGCCATCTGGGACAGCTCCTGCGCCTCGTCGACGATGATGTGCCCGAAGACCCAGCTCCGGTCGGCGAAGGCGCGTTCGGCGACGGTGCGCACCGCACGTTCCTCGTGGCGGTCGGCGAGCGTCTCGGCGTCGAGCATGCCGGCGAGATTCTCCTCGTCCTCACCGTCGCCTGCCGCAAGGTCGAGGACACCCTGCGCGTACGCGACACCCTCCGCCCGCTCGGCCGCGGCGGCGGCCTCGGCCGCACGGTTGTCCTGACCGAGCAGTTCGGCGGCCTCGTCGAGCAGCGGTACGTCGGCGGCGGTCCAGCTGTGCCCCGCCGCCCGGTACAGCAACTCCCGTTCTGCAAGGGTCAGTTCCTGTGCTGCCGAAGCGAGTCGGGCACGGTCGCCGTACAGATCGGTCAGCAGTTGCTGTGCGGTCAGCGGCGGCCACAGGTCATCGAGCGCGGCCCGTACGTCGGCATCGGAGGCGAGCATCCGCCTTACGTCGGCGATGTTCTGCGCCTCGGTCCGTTCCTGGGCGGCGGCCGAGTCTTCCTCGCCGAGCAGCCCCGGCAGCGCGTCCAGGTCGGCGCGTACGGCACGGTCGAGATCGGCCTCGGCGAGCACCTCGGCGATGTCCGCCTCAAGCCGGTCGGCGAGGTGGCGGGTGGCCTCGACGGACCGCCGGGCCAGCGCGGCGACGATTTCGCGCCGGAAGACGGAGGCAGCCCTGTTGTGCGGCAGCCTGGTTGCGCGGGCGGCGTCGGCGGCGCGCACGCACTCCTCGTGGTCGAGGCGGACGACATCGCCGTCGAACTCGACCTCCAGCCCGGTGCCCGCCGGTACCTGCCGGTCCCGGACCGCCGCCGCGATCACGGCCGCCATCTCCGTACGCCCCTTGAGCTCGGCGGTCTCCGACGGTTCGGTCCGGTCGGCGCGGACGCCCGGGAACAGCTCGCCGACGGTGGACAGCAGGACGCTGTTCTCGCCGAGGCCGGGCAGGACCTGGCCGATGTACCCGATGAAGGTGGGGTTGGGCCCGACGACCAGCACGCCCCGGGAGGCCAGTTGTCGGTGTGTGTAGAGGAGATACGCGGCCCGGTGGAGCGCGACCGCGGTCTTGCCGGTGCCGGGGCCGCCCTGCACCACCACGACCCCGCGGTGGTCGGAGCGGATGATCGCGTCCTGCTCTGCCTGGAGCGTGGCAACGATGTCGTGCATGCGGCCGGTGCGCCCGGCGTCGAGCGAAGCGAGCAGCGCGGCCTCACCGGTCAGCTCACCGGCCGGCACCCCGTCGCGGTCGAGTACCTCGTCGTCGAGCCGGACCACCCGGTCCCCGCGGGTGGTGATGTGGCGGCGCTTGCGGACCCCGTGCGGGGCGGCGGGCGTGGCGACGTAGAAGGGGCGGGCGGCGGGTGCGCGCCAGTCCAGCAGCAGCGGATCGTCGGCGGCGGACTCGGCGGGCAGCCCGACGCGCCCGATGTAGTGCCGATCACCGTCCCGCAGATCGAGCCGCCCGAAGCAGAGCCCGTTCTCGGCGGCGTCGTACCGCACGACCTGCCCGGCGTACCGGGCAGCGGCGGCCTCGCGCTCCAGCCGCCCCTGCCGGGTCCCGCCGGTCTCCCGCAGGACGCCGGTCAGCTGGTGCCGGGCGTGGTCGCGGAGGGCTTCCACGCGGGCGTGGAGCATGTCGAGATGGTCCTGTTCGTGTGCGATCTCAGCTGTGGACAACGGTGCACTGACTCCCTGCGGGCGGTGGCGGGCGGCAGCCAAGGGTGCCCTACATCGGGTCGGAAGGGGGAGCCGCGCAGGTCCGGAGAGGTACGCCGGACTCGGACCTCTCCGGCCCGGGCACCGGCTACCAGGGATCCCCCTGCCCGGCGGTCCCGCGCACCGTGTGCAGCAGGTACTCCTTGCGGTTGAGCGGGTTGTGGTCGGTACGCGGACGGTCCGGGACCGTACCGACTACCGCCCGGTACGAGTCGAAGGCGGTCTCCAGGACACCTTCGCCGCGAGTGAGCGCCGGAAGCTGTTGGTGCATCTCATGGACGCGCGCCGCCGGAATCTCACCCTCCAGCACGCACGACGCACCCTGCACCGCCGGTGTCCGCGGCACGGCTCGCAGGCGGGCCAGGACGGGCAGGACCGGGCCGAGCGTGTCCGCCGGAAGCTCCAGCCGGAACCGGTGCATCGGTTCGTGCACCGTGGTACCGGCCTGCCGCAGTGCGGCCATCAGGACCAGTGGTGTCAGATTGCGGAAGTCCCCGGCGGTACTCGACATGGATTTGTCGAATACCGCATGCGAATGGCTCTGCCGGGGCCAGTAGCCGGAATGCGTCATCGTGACCGTGCAATCGGTGACCTGCCAGCCGTGAATCCCCTGCCGCAGCGTCGCACGGACCGTTTCCTCGACCGCCCTCATCAATGAGAACGGCATGGATCCGAGCTCCACCTCCAGCCGGTATTCCACTCCGCTGCCGATCGGAGCGGGATCGACGCGCAGCCCGATGGTCGCCAGGAACGGGTTGTGATCCGTGTCCCCGACCTCGAAGGCGGATCCGGTGCCGATCGGCCGTTCCAGACAGATGGTCGTGGTCTCCCGGAAGGTGACATCGATCCCGAATTCGTCGGCCAGCGTCGCCTGAATGACTTCTTTCTGCACCTCGCCGTAGAGCGATACGGACACTTCCTTCCGGATGTCGTCCTGGCGCAGATTGATCAGCGGGTCCTGTTCGGCGAGCTGGGCGAGTGCGAAATGCAGTTCGCCCCGGCCGGCCGGAGGGCGGGGAACGACGACCGATTCGAGCGTCGGCGGGGCGAAGAAGCTGTCGGTCGTGGCGGTGTCCGACACGCCGACCGCGTCGCCGATCCGGATGTCGCCGAGCCCCCGGAGCTTCCCGATCTGCCCCGCGCGGACCGACCCGGCACGGACGGTGGAACCCTGGTCGAAAACGCTGACGGCGGTGACCTTGCCGTCGTCGCGCCCGGCTCGCCGGCCCGGCGCGTCGCTTTCATCGCGCCCGCCGCCCCGGCCGAACGGCAGCCGGTCGCGGATCCGTACGGTTCCCGAGAACATCCGGACGTACGCGATCTTCTCGCCGCTCGAGCCGCGCTCGACCTTGAACACGGTGCCCGAGACCGGCCCGTCGACGTCCCCCTCGGCCGCGGGCAGCAGCTCCCTGATCCCGCCGATCAGCGCGTCCACGCCCGTCCCGGTGATGGCCGAGCCGAAGAAGACCGGATGGACGAGCGCCTGCCCGGTCTGCGCGACCAGCGCGTCGCGGAGCGTGCTGTACGGGAGCGGCGCGCTGCCGTCGACGTACGCGGCGAGGAGAGTGTCGTCGCGGTCGGCGAGCAGCTCGGTCAGCCGGGAGGTGAAGCCGTGGTCGGAGTCCGCGTACGGCGTGCAGCGGGCGCTGCGCGTCCCCAGCCCGTCGACCGACCCCATCGCGACCACGGCCGGGGTCAGCTTCTCGGAGACGGCCCGCAGCACGGACGCGTACTGCGCACCGCCGCGGTCGATCTTGTTCACGAAGATGAGCGTGGGGATGCGCAGCCGTTGCAGGGTCCGCATCAGCACCCGGGTCTGCGCCTGCACCCCCTCCACGGCGGAGACGACCAGCACCGCGCCGTCGAGCACGCTCAACACCCGCTCCACCTCGGCAATGAAGTCCGGGTGACCAGGTGTGTCGATCAGATTGACCATGATGTCGTCGATGGGGAACGAGACGACGGCCGACTTGATGGTGATGCCGCGCTGTCGTTCGAGCGCGAGGGAGTCGGTCTGGGTGTTCCCGTCGTCGACGCTGCCGATCTCGTCGATGACCCCGGCGGTGTGGAGCAGCCGCTCGGTCAGGCTTGTCTTACCGGCGTCGACATGCGCCAGAATTCCCAGGTTCAGCATGGGCACGAAGCTTCATGTCCTCAAGATCGGTGGCAATTTCCGTCTGAATGAACATGGGGGTTCCGCGCATGATCGTCTCCTGGGTCTCGATGGGCCGATGGCCGATCAGCTGATGCCGGAAGTACAGCAGGAGGCCACCCCGGCGGACAACTTATTTATGACCGGAGTTCCAGCAGGAACAGCCGGGTGTCCTGACTTTTCTGCACGGATCGCGGGGTCGGAGGCCGGGGCGACGGCCCGGACAGGGTCCGCCAGCGAAGCCGGGCTACCCCCAACTCGCCACTGTTCCAGGCTAGTTCGAGCACTTCACGCGGGACCCCGCACGCCCCGTCGAACACCCCGCCACCATGAGGCGCAGTCAGCAAACGGGTGGATCGGCGAACTCCAAACCTCGGTGCGGTGCCGCATGCAGTCCAACGGGTGATTATTTGCTTATCACCACCCGAAGAGCTCACGCATTCGCTCCAACACTGAGCTGCCTATTGGCGCTGCGGGGCATTTCGATTGACGGTAGATCACGTCGCTACTGCGTCACGTCGAGTCGACAGCCAGTCACTCACCGCAGTTGCGCCGAAAGGAACGTGTTCAGATGCGCTCTGCCCGCACCTTGTTCGCTTCGGCCGCCGTCAGTGCGGTCCTGGCGATCACGACACCCGCCGCCTACGCGATGACCGTGGCCGATGAACGGGACGGCGGCTCCTCCTACAGCAGCGAAGACTCTGACGGTGGCTACAGCGACGAGGGGGGCAGTGGCGACCTCGAGAAGGACGGCGGCGACAAGAAGGAAAGTGGCTACCTCGAGAAGCACGGCGGCGACAAGAAGGAAAGTGGCTACCTCGAGAAGCACGGCGGCGACAAGAAGGGCAGCGGCTACCTCGAGAAGCACGGCGAAAAGGGCAGCCACGGCAGCAAGCCCAACGGCGGCGTCCACACCGGTGGCGGCGCCATGGCCATGGCCGTGTCCGACGACGGCCACGGCGACAAGGGCGGCCACAGCGACGGTGCGGCGCCGATGGCCACCTCCACGGCCAGCTCCACGGCCACCGCCACGGCCAGCCCCGGGGGCGGCCACGGCGGCAAGGGCGGCCACAGCGACAAGGGCGAAGACGGCGACGGCTACGGCGAAGACGGCGGAGACGGAGACGGCTACGTCGACGAGGAGGGCTACGGCGACGAGGAGGGCAGCGGCTACCTCGAGAAGCACGGCGGCGAGGATGGCACCGGCGACCTCGAGAAGGACGGCGGCGACAAGAAGGAAAGTGGCTACCTCGAGAAGCACGGCGGCGACAAGAAGGAAAGTGGCTACCTCGAGAAGCACGGCGAAAAGGGCAGCCACGGCAGCAAGCCCAACGGCGGCGTCCACACCGGTGGCGGCGCCATGGCCATGGCCGTGTCCGACGACGGCTACGGCGAAGACGGCGGAGACGGCAGCGGCAGCGAGGAGGGCAGCGGCAGCGGCAGCGAGGAGGGCAGTGGCTACCTCGAGAAGCACGGCGGCGACACCCCGAGCGGCGGCGTCCACACCGGTGGCGGTGGGACGGCCGTGACCAACAACGGTCTGGCCGCCGGTTCGGCGCTGCTGATCGGTGGGCTCGGCGTCGGTGCGTACAAGATGCGCCGCCGCCAGGCCACGGGCGGTGCGGTGGCCTGAACGCACTGAACCGCTAGCCGATTGCGCATCTGTCGCGGTCGCCGTCCCTCGGGGCGGCGGCCGCGGCCGCTGCGTTTCCCCGCCCCACCGACCGGCCGGCCCGCCGCCCGACCGACTGGTGACACACGGAAGAAAGGCACGCTCCCATGGCCGCCCCGCAGTCGTCCGATTCGCCCCCCTCCCCATCCGGCTCCTCCTCCTCCTCCTCCTCCTTCGGCCGCACCCTGCTCTGGCCCGCGGCAGCGGCCGGACTGGGCCTGCTCCTGATCTTCAACTCCTTCGGCACGGCCGAGGACAACAAGCCGCTGACCGCCCCGTCGGTCGCAGCTCCCGTAGCGCCCGCCCCCGCCGCCGCCCCTGAGGCTCCGTCGGCCGTCGCCTCTCCCAGCCCGACGGGGCTGTTCATCCCCCGTTCCAAGCCGACGCGGCTCCAGATCCCGTCGATCGCGGTCAACGCACCCTTCACACCGCTGACCCTCGGCGCGACCGGGCAGCTCAACGCCCCGCCGCCGAACGACACCAACCTGGTCGGCTGGTACAAGGGCGGAGTGACGCCCGGTGAGCGCGGCTCGGCCATCGTCGCCGGCCACGTCGACACGAAGACCGGACCGGCGGTATTCCTTCAGCTCCAGTTCGTGAAGCCCGGAGCCACGGTGGACATCAAGAGGGCGGACGGCAGCGTGGCCACGTTCAAGGTCGACTCCGTCGAGAAGTTCAGCAAGGCGAACTTCCCCAACGACCTGGTGTACGGCGACACTCCGGACGCGCAGCTGCGGCTGATCACGTGCGGCGGCACCTACGACAGGAAGGTCAAGGACTACAGGGACAACGTGGTGGTGTTCGCCCATCTCGACTCGGCGAAGCGCCCCTGACCTCAGCGCTGTCCCGTCCCCTCCAACTCCTTGAAGAAGTGATGCCGGGTGTGGCCGCCCGGAATCCCTCCGCCGCTGCCTGTCTCCAGATAGCCCTGCCGACGGTAGAAGCCGGGCGCCTGGAAGGACATCGACGAGACGATCATCGACGTGCAGCCGCGTGCCAGCGCTTCGTCCTCGGCGGCGCGCACCAGACGGGCCCCCCACCCTTCGTGGCGCCGGTCGGCCCGCACCCACACTTCCGAAATCCCGGCACAACCGCCCCAGGTCCAGCCGACCAGCCCGGCCACCAGATCGCCCGCCTCATCGGTGACCCGGACGGAGAGGCCACGGTCGTCGTGGGCGCCGGTCGCATCGTTGTTGAACGCGGTCAGCTCGTCGCTCAGCCGGGCGGAGAGCGCCGGGTCCTCCGCGCCGACGCGCAGGGTCGCGGCCATGCTGTGTCCAGTCGTCATGACGCATGAGTGTGCCAGCACCACGGATCACGCGAAACGGAGATCTTTCCTGGTCGGGCCGGTGACAGGGCCACTTCCTCGCGGTGTCGCTGTCGGCGGTCGGCTCAGGGCCTCAGCCAGTACGCCGGCCGTCTTGGCGACCAAGGGGTTGTCGGCAGCGGCGTCCCGCGCGGGCTTGGTGGTCATGACGGCAAGGACAACCGGCGGGCGGCCGGGGGGCCGGGCGACACCGGCGTCGTTGTTGCCGCCGTAGCTGCCTCCGGCGGTCTTGTCGGCGACGGTCCAGTCGGCGGGAAGCCCGGCACGGAAGCGTTCACCACTGGTGGTGTTGGCGAGCAGCCAGCCAGTGAGCAGCCGTCGGTCGCAGGGGACGAGTGCGTCGCCCAGGACGAGGCGGGCGTAGGTCTGTCCGACGGCACGAGGTGTGGTGGTGTCCGTCTCGCGCCATGGCTCCGCCGAGTTCAGCTCGGGCTCCCAGCGGTCGAGGCGGGTGACCGGGTCGCCGATGGAACGGCAGAAGCGGGTGATGGCGGTGGGGCCACCCAGTTCTCGGAGGAGGAGATTGGCCGCGGTGTTGTCGCTGTGCGTGATGGAGTACGCGCACAGGTCGGCGACCGTCATCCCGTGGGAGAGGTTCTCGGCCCTGCCGGTGATCGGCGAGTGGCCCGAGGCCTCGACGTACTGCGCGGTGTAGCGGATGCGGCGGGCCAGGAACTCGCCGTTGCGGTCCAGATCGCGAAGGACCGCCGCCGCGCCGACGGTCTTGAACAAGGAGCACATCGGGAAGCGCTCGTCCGCTCGATACACCACCGTCCGGCCCGTGGCGGTGTCATGGGCGTAGGCGCCGAGCCGGGCCGAGTGCTCCCGCTCCAGGGCGCGCAACTGCCGAGCCACCCGGGCTGCCGCGCCGGGCGCCGTCGAGAAGGCGTGTGCCGTCAAGGAGGCGTGGGCGGGGGCCGACGCGGATACGGTGGCCAGGGCCGCCCCTGCCCCGGCGGCCAGGATCGTCCGGCGGGTCGCGCGGGCTCCGATGGATCGCACAGTCGTATGCCTTTCCTGTGTACGGCAGGACGTCTGACAAGACATCGCCTCCCACCTCACTGGTTGCGACGACCGCATCAACCGCGACTCGACACCCCTGGCCGTCAACCGTTTGAAGCAGTGCCGCGGCGGCGCCGTCCGCTACGACCGGACCGTCGAGTGACCGACGCCGAGGGGGCGGGCAAATGTGTCGCACCGGAGTGCCGGAGACCGTAGCCTCGCCCGGATGAAGCTGCTCTCCGTCAATGTTGGCAAGCCCCGGCCCAACCCATGGAAGGGCCTCAGCGCGACAGGGATCGACAAGCGGCCGGTTCAGGGTCCCGTCTCCGTCGTCGCACCGGGCCCGAAGGGCACCGGGGCAGTCGGGCTCGTGGGCGACCGCGTGTATGACGTGAAGCACCACGGCGGTTCCGACCAGGCCGTCTACGCCTATGCCCGCGAGGATCTCGACGGCTGGCAGGCCGAGCTGGGCAGGCCGCTCGCCGGCGGCACCTTCGGGGAGAACCTCACCACGCTCGGCCTCGACGTCAACGGCGCCCTGATCGGTGAGCGGTGGCGCATCGGGCCCCAGGTGGTCCTGGAGGTGTCGTGCGCACGGATCCCGTGCGCCACGTTCCAGGGCCGGCTGGAGCGCGAGGGCTGGATCAAACGGTTCACGCAGGCCGCACTGCCGGGCGCGTATCTACGCGTGATCGAGCCGGGAGAAATCCGTGCCGGTGATCCGGTCGAGATAGTGCACCGGCCCGACCACGACGTGAGCGTTGCACTGGCCTTTCGCGCGATGACGCTCGAACCGGAACTGCTGCCGCGGCTGCTGGTCGCCGACGCGTTGCCCGAGGAGAGCAGAGAACTGGCCCGCAGGCGCACGACCGCATAGACGATCGCCTGCAGGAAACTGTCCACGCGCATGACACGGGGAAGTCCAACGGCGTTGCACACAGGCAGGCGTGGACTCCCCTGCGACAGCACCCAGATCAGGGTCGACCATCGGCTTCGGGGCACGTCGCAGTTCGCTCGCCGGCGGCCGGCCAGGGGAATCACACCGCAACGGCGAGACCGGATCAGGGGGGCGCCTCGTCCGGCAGGGCCGCATACAGATCGCGGAACGCGGCTGTCAGGCTCGCGATCATCCGCCAGTACGTGAATGCGACGCCGTCGGACGTGGCCGCATCCGGTCGCACTGCGAGATCGAGGTTCCGATAGGCCACACGGAACAACACCCGGACACCCCCACGGCCCTCCTGGTCGTGGCCGTAGTCGTCGACGGCCATCAGCGCCCGCAAATGGCCGATCAGTTCGTTGGTCCCCGCATCGATGACGTCGCGTGGAGGACGTGCAGGGGGTCTCGCCAGCGCATGGTCGACGGCCCGGACGACCGCATCGACATCGATGCCGGTGCCGGCGACCGCGTGCTGCGGAACGGCGTGTGGTTCGGTTCCGGTCACGGGTCCTCCTGACGGCTGCCAGGAGCACGCCCGGTTGTCTTCGGATCTCCGAGGAATGGTCCTCCAAGGAGATCCCCATATGAACCTACGCAGAAGGCAATTCGGGGTACGGCCCGCTCACGGACAACCGGAAATTTCTGACGTCCGATCGCACCACCGGCGGTGCCGGTTGTCGCTACCGTGAGTTCATGACGGGGAAGACCGGCAACGCCGTACTGGCCGCTCATATGAATGCTGCGGGTCTGATGCAGCACGAGCTCGCAGCCCGGCTCAATGAGCACATCGAGCGGCTGACCGGTCGGCCCGGAACCCTTCAGGACCGGCATATCCGGAACTACCTGACCGGAAGAACCCGCTGGCCGCACATCCGTCAACGGCAGGCTCTGGAGGCAGAATTCGGCTGCACCGCTGAGGAGCTCGGCTTCGTCCCCCGGCAGAATCCCTCCTCCGCTGCCGTCCGAGCGACACCGGAGGATCCCGTGGAGCGACGAGCCTTCACCACCAGGGCTGCCGTGGCAGCCGCAGGCGTTGTCCTGCCCGCAGCGCGGAACACCATCGGCTTCAGCGACGTCCGACGCATCGACCAAGCCCTGGACGCTCTGTACCAGGAAGAGAACAAGCTCGGCGGCACCAGTCGTATCGAAGCCCAGTTCCTGGGCTGGATGAACCATTCCCTGTCCCTGCTCAACAGCGGCCGCGCCTCGGCTCGCGTACGCTCCCTGCTCTATGCCACCGCCGCGAACGCGGCGAGCACCGCCGCCTGGGCGGCTCTCGACTCGCACCACCAGCACCGGGCCGCACAGCATCTCGAGCGTGCCGTCACCCTGGCCGGCCTGTCCGGAGATCCCGAAGCCGTTCACCGGGCGTGGAACAACGTCGCCATGCTTGCGGGACAACGTGGACGCCCCATCGAGGCTCTTCATGCCGCGCAAGCAGCGCGGGACTCGGGCATGGCGCGGCGCGATCCTCTCTATGCGTCCCACGCCCACGTCCGGATCGCCCTGTCCCACGCGCGTATCCGTGACAAACAGCCCGCACTGCGTGCGCTGGGCCACGCAGAGGACGCGCTCGCCCGCACCGATCCGGCCCATCGCCCGACCTGGCTCGCCTACTACGACAGGGCGGAACTGCACGGCCTGGCCGGGATCGTTCACCAGCGGCTCGGCCGGCCCGAGGAAGCAGAAGCCCGCACCCATCAGGCACTTGCACGGCTCAGCCCCGAACTCACCCGGAACCGGGTCTACTACACCGCCCAGCTCGCCCTCGCACAGCTCGGCCAGGACGACATCGAGACAGCGTGCGCGACAGCGGACCGTGCGCTCACCACAGCCGGAACCGCGCCCGGAAGCCACCGCATCAGCAGTCTCCTCGACGACTTTCGCCTTCGGCTTTCCACGCACCCTTCCCCCCTCGCCCGGGAATGGGTGCAGCACACGGCCGTGAAGGAGATCGCCGAATGACGCTCGATCTGCGGCACTGCACGGACAGCGAACTGCCGGGCATCCGCCACGTCCTGCTGGATGTGTACGCGGAGGTGTACGCCGATCAGCTTCATGTGCCGTTCACCAGCCTGGAGCGTTTCGATCGACGACTGACGAATCACTCCACAGGCACCGGCTGGGAAGCGGTGATCGGCTACGACGGAACCGAACCCGTCGGCTACGCCTACGCCGCACCTCTGCCCGAGGACGCCCGCTGGTGGACGCACATGACCACTCCCCTGCCCGAGGGCTTCACCGAGGAGACCGGGTCACGCACGCTCGCCCTGTTCGAGCTGATGGTGCGCAGACGGTGGCGGGACACGGGCGCCGCGCACGCCATCCATGAGGAGTTACTCAGCGGCCGCACGGAGCAACGGGTCACGCTGCTGTGCGAGCCGGAACACCCCAAGGTCAAGGCGCTCTATGAGGCATGGGGGTACGCCCACATAGGCGACCAGCGGCCCTTTCCCGACAGCCCTCTGTTCGCCGTCATGGTGCGTGTCCTCCGGTAGACAGTCGGGTGCCGTCGCGCGGCAGGACGCCTGCCCCGCCCCCGCACGCGATGACGGCATCTGCGAGGTCCGTCTCGTGGCGGTACCGTTCGAGGACGTCGGCGGCCGCCGGACCGGGGCCCACCTGCCAGGCGTTCTCGCTGTCGTCCAGGGCGTGGATGAGGTCCTTCTCACCGGCGACGACAGCACGGAACCAGAACCGTTCGACGTCCAGCGCAAGCTGCTGTACGAGTCCCAGGCAGTTCCATCCCGACGGCAGCACCGGCCGCCGCAGCGCCTCCGCGTCCAGCCCGTCAAGGATTCCCATGACGTGGCGTCGCTGCCCCTCCAGGGCCGCAAGGAGGGCCCTGACCTCGCCCTTCGGTGGCGCTCCTCCGGTCACTTCGCGATCTCCCAGATGTGGCCGCCGGGGTCACGGAAGCTGGCGGTCCGGATCCCCCAGGGGCGGTCCATCGGTCCGTTCAGCAGCGTCACACCCCGCGCGGCCAACTCCTTGCACATCGCGTCGACGTCGTCCACAGCGAGGGTGAGCTGGAAGCGGGATCCGGCGTCGGGCACCGCGACGCGTCCGGGCTCGATCAGCTCGTGCGCCTCGGTGGTCCTCAGCAGGTTGATGAGGGTGTCCCCGAAGCCGAACACGGCCGAGTTGTCGTCCTCGAAGTGCACCGGCAGCCCGAAGACCTCCCGGTAGAAACGTTGTGTGGCGTCCAGGTCCTCGACGAACAAGGTGATGGCGCCGATGCTCCCGGGCCACGCAGGATCGCTCTTCTTGTCGGTCACGGTTACAGAGGATCTCCGAATGGGCGGTGCCGTGTACAGGGGCGGTCGGGCGCAGGCCACCCCGTCCGCACCCGCGAGACCCGATTGCGGCCGCTACAGCCAGCCCTTCTCGCTCGCGATCCGTACCGCCTCCGCCCTGTTCCGGGCCGCCATCTTCTGGATCGCCGTGGACAGGTAGTTGCGGACCGTGCCGTGCGAGAGATGGAGCGTGGTGGCGATCTCCGCGTTGGTGGAGCCGTCGGCCGCCGTGCACAGGACATCGCGTTCGCGCTCGGTCAGTGGGCTCGCCCCGTCGGCGAGTGCGGCCGCCGCCAGCGTCGGGTCGATGACGCGCTCTCCGGCGAGCACCTTCCTTACCGCTTCGGCGAGTTGGGAGGCCGGGGCGTGCAGATCGCAGACGAGCCGGACGATCTCCTCGACCGTGACGTCCTCCATCAGGCCGCCGCTCTGCAGCATCGCGCCGACCCGGCCCCGGGCGATCGCCTCCTGCGGAGACGTACCGAACAGCCGGACCGTGCCGGAGTCCGCGGTGCGCAGGCCGAGGAGCAGATCGAGGGTGGAGGACTTTCCGGCGCCGTTGGGGCCGAGAAGCGCCACGGTCTCGCCGGGGTGCAGGTAGAGGGAGAGCCCGTCGACGGCGCGTACATCCCCGTACACCTTGCTGACCTGGTCGAAGCTGACCACGGCGGCTTGCGCGGTGGTGGCTTCGGTGGCTGTCGTCGTCATGCGCCCAGCCTGGCGGAGCGGTGTGTCCACCCGGCAGGGTCACGGGTCGTGAATCGGGGATGACAGATGTCATGCCCGATGCATGACAGCGCCCGTGCGCCGCCCTCGTGGCCTACGCACGGCACCGCCCCCGGCCGGAGGTCCGGGCGGGGGCGGTGCCGTGCGTACTGCGACGGTACGGGTGGTGCTATCCGTTGCCGTCGAGGGCGATCGTGGCGGTGCGCTCGGCGGGGGTGCTGCCGAGCAGCGCGGTCTGCATGGCATGCGCCACATCGTCCGCACTGAGCTGGTGCTTCTTGCCGTCACCCTTGGTGATCATGATGCCGTCGAAGACACCGTCGCAGAGGGTGTCGATCGCGGTCTTGTTGTAGTACTCGACCAGCCGGCCGTCGACCGCCTTCATGGACAGGATCTGCGGCAGCGACTTCGCGGGGCCGAACTGGATCTGCTTGGGCCCGGCCTTGATGGTGATCAGGCCGGACATCGCGGGCTTCGCGAATTCCTTCATCGCCCGGTCCAGTTCGGCCTGGCCGATGGTGGGCTCGCGGGTGGCGACCGGCAGTTCGACCGTGGCCGGCTTGCCCGTCTGCACCTGGGCGCGGTACGCGTCCCGGACCGAGATCATCGACCGGTTGACGTCCAGCGCCTTGCCCACCTTGCCGGGGACCTCGACGGCCTTGCCCGGCTCGAACTTGATCGTGCCGTCGCTGGCGGAGCCGGAGGCGCCCGCCAGATCGGTCAGCGCGACGCCGAGCTTCTCCTCGTCGACCGGGATCACCGGGTCGGCCTTCCGCTCGCCGCCGAAGAGGGAGCCGATCACCGACACCGGGTTGTAGTCGCTGCCCGCGGCGCCGCGCACGGTCTCCTGGCTGTCCAGTGCGAGACCGGCCTTCTCCGGGGCGAGCTGCGTGTTCTTGCCGTCCACGGACAGCTGGAGGGGCGTCTTGGCGCGCTCGCCGAGCGCCTCGTCCAGCTTGGCGACGGCCTCCTCCTTCGTGCCGCCGCCGATGTCGACGCCGAGGACGGTGGTGCCCTTGGGGACCTCGGAGTGGTTCATCAGCAGGCCCGCGCCGTACGCGACACCGGCCAGACCGACGACTCCCGCGCAGAGCAGGACCAGCTTGGAGCGGCCCTTCTTCGCAGGGACCGGGGCGGGGCGGGCGGCGGCGGGGACGGGCGAGGGGGCGACGGGGCCGCCCGGTCCCCCCGGTCCGGTGCCCATCGGGCTGTCCGGAAGACGGGGCGTCGGGCCGGGGCCCGGCACACCGGGACCGCCGGGACTGCCCGGGCGCGCGAACGGCGACGGGGCGGCGGGCGAGCGGTGCTCCGGCGGGACGACCGGGATCCCACTGGTGATCGTGTCCCCGGAGACATGGCCGCCGGTACCGGCACCCGGCGCCGCGAACTGCGGCGTCAGGACGGCCGTGTCGTCGGACATCCGCGGAGGTACGCCACCGGGAGCACCGGGACCGGACACGCCGGACGGACCACCGGGACGGCCGGGGGCGAATCCGTCCGCCCCACCGAGGTTCGGGGTGAGCGGCGAGGTGCCGGTGACCGGCCCGGTGGTGGCGCCGGACGGGCCCGGCGTAGGCACACCGAGGTTCGGCGTGGCGCGCGGCCCGGGAACCTCGTCCCCGCCGAACTCGTCACGGGCGCCGGGGCGAGGCGCGCCCTGGTCGCCCGCACGCTGCGGACCGTCCGCGAAGTACGGAAGGTCGGCGCGCGGCGGGGTGGATCCGGCGGGTCCGGCAGATCTGCCGGCGTCCGCGTCCGTACCGGCACCCGTGCCCACGCCCGGGCCGCCGGCCGGTGCACCGCCCGCGCCGCCGACCACCGACGTGTTCGTCGGGGCCTTGCGCGGGGCGAACCAGTCGCTGCCGCTCTTCTCTCTGGCCGGCTTGTCGGCGGCCGGTTCCGCGGTCGCCGATCCGTCCCGCGCCTCGGCGGCCGGTCCGCCCTGGGCACCCGGTCCGCCCGGTGCGCCGTTGGATGCGGGCCCGCCCGGACGCGGCGTACTGCCGGTGCGCTCGCGCGAGGCCTCCACCTCGGCGTCGCTCATCGGCGTACGCATGACGACCGGCGGGATGGGACGCGAGCCGGGGATGTTGATCCGGATACGCGTCGTCAGTGTCGTCTCGGTCCTCGGCTCTTCGGGCTGAGGCGCATCCGCAGACTCCGGGGACTCCTCAGGGGCGTCCTGCGAAGGGTGCAGCGACGGATACTGGCGTGATCCGTACGGCGGCGTACCCGACGGGTACGCGGCTCCCCCGCGCCCCTGGGGCCCGGAGGACGAACTGTCAGTTTCACGACTCAAAGCAGGTTCTCCCGATTGGCTCCGCCGCCCGTACTTCCCCCATGCCGCAGGCCAGGGGACGGCTCGGCGCGCGAACCACCATACTGGCCGCCGCCACCGGACGCCCCGCGACCGGGGGAGACGGCGACGCACCCCCCGGACGAACAGGGGGCATTACGGGATGTGACGTGGCACATTACTTGCCAGGTCGACCGCTGTCGGCGCCTTGTTGGGGCGACCGCGACATGGTGGCACACATCACAGCGATCGCCATCCCGCCCAGCATGAAGAGGGTGAGGCCCAGTTCGTCGCCGAAGACGTAGTCGCCCTCCGGGCGTCCGCCGAGCAGAACGATGACCGAAATCAGCCAGCCCGCCGCGGGCGCCAGGGCACCGATCTGGGTGCCGGTGAGCAGCCGGCCAGCGTAGAACAGTCCGGCGGAAGCCGCCAGGGCCAGCAGCAAACCGCCGGGAAACCAGGCGGCTTGGACGAACGCTCCCGCGAGCCCGACGAGCACGCCGAGGACCGCGAGGCCCAGGTAGGCGCCGATGCGGCGGGGGTTCAGGGGCGCGGCAAGGCCGGTGGGCACGTGCTCTGCGGGCGATGCGCCGGTGCGGGGCCGGCGCTGCTTGCCGTTGCTCATGGACGTGCTCCCGACTGTTCTCCCGGTGCTCCCGGTAGGCCCGCGAAGAGATCGTGTTCCCGTACGCCCTCGGGTGCTCCGGAGGCTCCGCGTACCAACTCGTAGTACTCGGTGGTGAAGACGGGCTGTCCCAGATCGTTCGAAAGAGCGAAGAACGGACCGTCCACAGCGATCTGGGTGCTATGTGCCCGCATCGCCGCCGTCTTGGCCGCGGCGTGGGCCGCACCGTCGATCTCCGTGGTGATCTGCGTGTCGTTCACCACACCCGGTACGTCGTCGATCGCGGCGATCCCCGGGAAGGCATCGAGGGCCGTGGCACGCAGCCGTGCGAAGGCCTGCTCGGCGACGGAGCGCGGCACCCGGTTCCAGTAGATCTTGTCGACGGCGTGCGGCGAGGCGTCCGGGGATGCCTGCGGTGCGTCGGGCCCGGTGCGGTACGCGGGGTCGGCCGCGAGGTCCGCGGCGCGCATCGCGACGCGGTGCGCCTGGATGTGGTCGGGGTGCCCGTAGCCGCCGTCCGGGTCGTACGTGACGAGGACCTGCGGGCGTACCGAGCGGATCACCTCCACGAGGTACGCGGCGGCGTCGTCGACGTCCGTGTTCCAGAAGGCGCCGGGCCGGTGGTTCTGCTCGGCGCCCATCATTCCGGAGTCGCGGAACCGGCCGGGTCCGCCGAGGAACCGGTGGTCGGTGACCCCGAGCTCCTTCATCGCGGCGGCTAGTTCACCGATGCGATGGGCTCCCAGGGCGTCGTCCCGGTCGGCCGCGAGGTGCGCGAGCTCGGATGGGATGACCTCGCCCTCCTCGCCGAGCGTGCAGGTCACCAGGGTGACCTGGGCGCCCTGCGCCGCGTACAGGGCCATGGTGGCGCCGTTGTTGATCGACTCGTCGTCGGGGTGCGCGTGCACCAGGAGCAGACGACGGGCGGGAAGGTCCGTCATGGGACCCACCCTACGAGCCGGCTGCCCCACGGGCCGACCGTGGAGGGCGGCCGGGGCCCCGGGTCAGAACTTGATGCCCCCGATCATGCCGGCCACATTCGTGGTCAGCTCCGAGATGGTGGGCGCAATGGACGAACTGGCGAGATAGAAACCGAGCAGCATGCAGACCACCGCATGTCCGCCCTTCAGTCCGGATTTCCGGATCAGCAGGAAGACGACGATCGCCAGCAGCACCACCGCCGAAATCGAGAGTGCCACGGCGGTTCACCTCCATCAGTACGGTCGGGACGGGCAGCACACATGGAGCCAGCAGGTTCTTACCCACCGAGCGCTACGGATCATAACTATCCGTGCCACCGCATTGATCGGGGCACAGCAGCACGAGGGGCGCACGACCGAGTGGTCGGGCGCTCTGCCAGGGACAGGGACTGCCGCCGGATCAGGCCCTAGGGTTCGGGGTTATGACCTTGCAGAAGCTTTCGTTTCCCCGACAGCACGCCAGGACTCAGCGCTTCACCCTCGGCGCTCCCCGTGCGTTCACCGTCTCGCCGGACGGGGAGCGGGTGATCTTCCTGCGGTCGGCCTCCGGCACGGACCGGTCCAACAAGCTCTGGGTGCTGGACCTGGCGGCCGACGGCACGCCGAAGGAGCGGGTCGTCGCCGACCCCGGGGCGCTGCTGGGCGGTTCGGCGGAGAAGCTGTCGGCGCAGGAGCGGGCGCGGCGCGAGCGGAGCCGTGAGGGGTCCTCGGGGATCGTCGGCTACGCGGTGGACTCGGCGGCCGAGTTGGCGGCGTTCGCGCTCTCCGGGAAGGTGTACGTCGCCGAGTTGCGGGTCGGTTCGGCACGCGCGCTGCCGGTGCCGGGACCGGTGCTCGACCCCCGGCCGTCGCCCGACGGGCGCCATGTCGCGTACGTGTCGAAGGGCGCGCTGCGCGTCGTGGGGGCGGAGGGCGACGGGGACCGGCCGCTCGCGGAGCCGGAGGACGCGCACATCTCGTACGGTCTCGCGGAGTTCATCGCGGCCGAGGAGATGCAGCGCTCGCGCGGCTTCTGGTGGTCGCCGGAGTCGGACCGGCTGCTCGTCGCCCGGGTCGACGACAGCGCGGTGAAGCGGTGGTGGATCGCGGACCCGGCACACCCGGACCGCAAGCCGGCCGAGGTGGCGTACCCGGCGGCGGGGACGCCCAACGCCGACGTGCGGCTCCTGGTGCTGGGACTGGACGGCACCCGCACCGAAGTGGTGTGGGACCGGGCGCGCTATCCGTATCTGGCGCAGGTGCACTGGTCGTCCCAGGGCGCCCCGCTGATCCTCGTCCAGGCCCGTGACCAGCGCAGCCAGCTCTTCCTCGCGGTGGACCCGGAGAGCGGCACGACGCGGACGGTCCATGTCGACGAGGACCCGGTGTGGCTGGACCTCTTCGCCGGGGTGCCGGCGTGGGCGCCGGACGGGCGGCTGGTGCGGGTCGTGGACGAGGGCGGGGCGCGGGTGCTCTCGGTCGGCGACCGGCCGCTGACCGGGGCGCAGTTGCAGATCCTGGCGGTGCTGGACATCGGTGAATCGGATGTCCTGGTGGCGGCGTCGGCGGGTGAGGAGGCCGCGGAGCCGGAGATCGGCGAGAGCCATGTGTACCGGGTCAACGAGCTGGGCGTGGAGCGGGTCTCCGAGGGGGCGGGGGTGCACTCGGCGGTCCGGGCGGGCGGGGTGACCGTGCTGGTCTCCACCTCGCTGGAGCGGCCCGGCGCCGCGGTGCGGGTACTGCGGGACGGCAAGCAGATCGCCACGGTCGCGACATATGCGGAGGAGCCGGTTCTGTCGCCGCGGGCGCAGCTCACCGAGGGGGGCGCACACCGGATTCCGTGCGCCGTGCTGCTCCCCACCGACTATCAGGAATCAGATGGTCCGCTTCCGGTCCTGATGGATCCGTACGGTGGACCGCACGGTCGGCGGGTCGTCGCCGCGCACAATCCGCACCTCACCTCGCAGTGGTTCGCCGACCAGGGCTTCGCGGTGGTCGTCGCGGACGGCCGCGGTTCTCCGGGGCGCTCCCCCGCCTGGGAGAAGGCGATCAGGAACAACCTGGTCCTCACCCTGGACGACCAGGTGGAGGCGCTGCACGCACTCGCCGAAAAGTTCCCGCTGGATCTCTCCAAGGTGGCGATCCGCGGCTGGTCGTACGGCGGATACCTCGCGGGCATGGCCGTGCTGCGGCGGCCCGACGTCTTCCACGCGGCGGTCGTGGGCGCTCCGGTGACCGATCAGCGGCTGTACGACACCCACTACACCGAGCGCTATCTCGGTGACCCGGCGACGCAGCCCGAGGTGTACGCGTACAACTCGCTGCTCACCGACGAGGGATTGTCCGAGGCCGCTGACCAGGTCCGGCCGATGATGATCGTCCACGGTCTGGCGGACGACAACGTGGTGGTCGCGCACTCACTGCGGCTGTCGTCGGCGCTGCTCTCGGCCGGGCGGCCGCATGAGGTGCTGCCGCTCAGCGGGGTGACGCACATGACTCCGCAGGAGCAGGTCGCGGAGAATCTGCTCCTGCTGCAGGTGGACTTCCTGAAGCGGTCGCTGGGGCTGAGCAGGTAGCTCCGGCCGCTCGGCCCGGCACCGCGGGACCCGGGTGAACGAGTAACCGGCCGGAAGGACTTGAAAGCCCTCCCGGCCGGTTCACGGCACCCGCACGGCCGTACGCTGTTCATGCTGGCGCGTTCGCATATCGGACGTGCGACGGTCAAGTTGCCCGTGCGTTAACGAATGCGGGGGTCGGCGCCCGGCTCCCCTGGCTCCCCTGGCTCCCCTCCCGGTCCTTCCTGCTCCTCGACGGGCTCCTCGCCCGGCGGCACCACCTGCTTCTCCTCCGCGAAGTGGCACGCCGAGTCGTGATGGGCCGGGGTGTTCGTCAGCCGGAAGACCGCGGGGACCGCGAGCAGCGGCACCTCCAGTGCGCACCGCTCCTGGGCCTTCCAGCAGCGGGTGCGGAAGCGGCAGCCGGACGGCGGGTTCGCCGGCGACGGCACATCGCCGTGCAGGATGATCCGCTCACGGTGCTCGCGTGCCATCGGGTCCGGAACCGGGACCGCCGACAGCAGCGCCTGGGTGTACGGGTGCGTGGGGTGGTCGTAGATCTGCTCGTCCGTACCGATCTCGGCGAACCGGCCCAGATACATCACGCCGACCCGGTCGGAGATGTGCCGGACGATCGACAGGTCGTGCGCGATGAAGACGTAACTCAGGTCGAACTCCGCCTGCAGCCGGTCGAGCAGGTTGATGACCTGGGCCTGCACGGAGACGTCGAGGGCCGAGACCGGTTCGTCGGCGACGATGATCTCCGGGTTGAGGGCCAGACCGCGGGCGATGCCGATGCGCTGGCGCTGCCCCCCGGAGAACTGGTGCGGATAACGGTTGATGTACTCCGGGTTGAGACCCACGACATCCAGGAGGTCCTGCACCTTGCGGCGCCGGTCGCCCTTGGGGGCCACCTCGGGGTGGATCTCGTAGGGCTCCCCGATGATGTCGCCGACCGTCATCCGGGGGTTCAGCGAGGTGTACGGGTCCTGGAACACCATCTGGATGTTCCGGCGTACGGCCTTCAGCGCGCGGCCGGACAGCTTGGTGATGTCCTCGCCCTTGTACTTGATCGAGCCGGCCGTCGGCTGTTCCAGATGGACGAGCATCCTGGCGACGGTCGACTTTCCGCAGCCGGATTCCCCCACGATGCCGAGGGTCTCGCCCGCGGCCAGCTGGAAGGAGACGCCGTCGACCGCCTTGACCGCACCGACCTGCTTCTTGAACAGGATGCCCTGGCTCAGCGGGTAGTACTTGACGAGGTCGCGGACCTCCAGAATGGGTTCGCCGCCCGCGCGGGTGGTCCCCTGCTCAGCGTGCATCGAGCGTCTCCTTCCAGAAGTAGCAGGCGCTCTCACGGTGCGGGGCCACCTCGAACAACGGCGGTACCTCGCCGCGGCAGATCTCCTGGGCCATCGGGCAGCGCGGGTTGAAGGCGCAGCCGGGCGGGATGTGCAGCAGGTTGGGCGGCAGCCCCTTGATCGCATACAGCTCCTGGCCCTTCTGGTCCAGCCGCGGGATCGACTGGAGGAGGCCCTTGGTGTACGGGTGGGCGGGGGCCTTGTAGATCTCGTGGACGGGGGCCGACTCGACGATCCGGCCCGCGTACATCACGGCGATGTAGTCGGCGACGTCCGCGACCACGCCCAGGTCGTGGGTGATCAGGATGAGTCCCATGTTGAGCTCGCGCTGGAGCTCGGCGAGCAGGTCCATCACCTGGGCCTGGACGGTCACATCGAGGGCGGTGGTGGGTTCGTCCGCGATGATCAGCGAGGGTTCCAGCGCCATCGCCATGGCGATCATGATGCGCTGGCGCATGCCGCCGGAGAACTGGTGCGGGTAGTTGCCGACGCGTTCCTTCGCGGCAGGGATGCGGACCCGGTCCATCAGCTCGATGGCCTTCAGCCTGGCGTCCTTGCGGGACATCCCGCGGTGCACGACGAACATCTCGCCGAGCTGGTCCCCCACGCTGAGCACGGGGTTGAGGGACGACAGCGCGTCCTGGAAGATCATGGCCATCTCCTGGCCGCGGATCTTCCGGCGCTCGTCGGCCTTGAGCTTCAGCAGATCGCGGCCCTTGAAGACGATCTCGCCGCTGCTGATCTTCCCCGGCGGCATGTCGAGAATGCCCATGATCGCCTGCGCGGTGACCGACTTGCCGGAGCCGGACTCACCGAGGACGGCGAGCGTCTCGCCCTCGGCCACCGCGTAGTTGACCCCGTTGACGGCTTTGGCCACCCCGTCCCGGGTGTGGAACTCCACGTGCAGATCGCGCACTTCGAGCAACATGGCAACGGGCTCCTCAGCGCAGCTTGGGGTCGAGGGCGTCGCGCACCGCGTCGCCGAGCATGATGAAAGCGAGCACGGTGATCGCCAGCGCTCCGGCGGGCCAGAGCAGCATGTGCGGGGCGTTGCGGATGTACTGGGAGGCGGCCGAGATGTCGATGCCCCAGGAGACGGCCGGCGGCTTCAGGCCGACGCCGAGGAACGACAGGGTCGCCTCCAGGGAGATGTACGTACCCAGGGCGATGGTCGCGACAACGATCACGGGGGCGACCGCGTTGGGGGCGATATGACGGAGCATCATCCGGGAGTTGGAGGCGCCGAGCGCCCGGGCCGCCTGGACGTAGTCGTTCTGCTTGGCGGTGATGACCGAGCCACGGGCGATACGGGCGATCTGCGGCCAGCCCAGCAGCACGATGAATCCGATCACCGGCCAGACGGTGGAGCTGGTCACCACGGAAAGGAAGACCAGGCCGCCGAGGACGACCGGGATGCCGAAGAAGATGTCGGTGATACGGGACAGGAACGAGTCCCACCAGCCGCCGAAGAAGCCGGCCAGCCCGCCCAGGATGCCGCCGAGGATCGAGACTCCGACGGTGGAGCAGACGCCGACGGTGACCGAGGTCCTGGCCCCGTAGACGGTACGTGTGTAGACGTCGCAGCCCTGTCCGTCGAAGCCGAACGGGTGGCCGGGCTGGGAACCCTCCTGGGCCTTGCCCAGGTCGCAGTTGAGCGGGTCCTGGTCCGTGATCAGCGACGGCCAGATCGAGATGATCACCAGGAAGAGGATGATCAGGGAGGAGATGATGAAGACCGGGTTGCGGCGCAGGTCGCGCCAGGCGTCGGACCAGAGACTGCGGGGCTTCTCGGCCGGCCCGGTGCCCTCGGGGCCGCCCGGTGTCTTCTCCAGCGTCTCCCCTTCCGCCAGGGCGAGATCCATGGCTGCTCCTGCCCCGCCCGGGGAGATCGCTTCGTCCGGCGTCTGCTCAGGCATAGCGGATCCTCGGGTCGAGTACGGCGTACAGAAGGTCGACGATCAGGTTGGCCGCCAGGAAGACGAGGACCAGGACTGTGACGAACCCGACGACGGTCTGGGAGTTCTGGCGCAGGATGCCCTGGTAGAGCTGGTAGCCGACGCCGTGGATGTTGAAGATGCGCTCGGTGACGATCGCCCCGCCCATCAGGGCGCCCACGTCCGTACCGATGAAGGTGACGACGGGGATCAGCGAGTTGCGCAGCAGATGCCGGATGACGACCCGGTGCCTGGGGAGGCCCTTGGCGGTGGCGGTACGGACGTAGTCGGCGCGGGCGTTCTCGGCGATCGAGGTCCGGGTGAGCCGGGTGACGTACGCCAGGGAGACCGAGGCGAGGACGAGTCCGGGGACGAGGAGTTCGTTGAACGGCGCCTCGGGAGAGACGGACGGTTTGATGATGCCCCACTCCACGCCGAGGAGGAGCTGGAGCAGCAGACCGGTGACGAAGGTCGGGATGGAGATGACGACCAGGGTCAGGATCAGCACCGTGGTGTCGACGGGCCGGCCGCGCCGCAGCCCGGTGACAACGCCGAGGGTGATGCCGATGACGACCTCGAAGACGATGGCGACGATGGTGAGCCGGATGGTGATGGGGAAGGCGGTGGCCATCAGCTCGGTGACCTTCTGGCCGTTGAACGCAGTACCGAAGTCGCCGGTGAAGACATTGCCCATGTAGGTGGCGTACTGCTGCCAGACCGGCTTATCGAGGCCGAATTCCGAGCGGAGCTGGGCGGCGGTAGCCGGATCGCACTGGCGGTCGCCGCAGAGACCCGCGATGGGGTCGCCCATCACGTTCACCATCAGGAAGATCAGCAGCGTGGTGCCGAAGAAGACCGGGATCATCTGCAGCAGCCGCCGGATCACATAACGTCCCATGAAGACTCCGGAGGTCGCAGGTGTCGATGGCGCGGGGATGAGGAAGCCGGGTGGCCGGTGCGGCACAGCGCACCGGCCACCCGGCCCTGCGGGGTTACTTGACCTTGATCTGCTCGTACACCGGGACGCTGAACTGGTTCAGCGCGACGTTGGTGATCTGTTCCGAGTAGCCGGCGCTGCCGTTCTGGTACCAGAGCGGGATGACGGGCATCTGCTCGGCGAGGACCTTCTCCGAGTCCTGGAAGGTGGAGACGGCCTTGGCCTTGTCGGACTCGGCGTTGGCCTTGTCGATCAGGGAGTCGAACTTCTTGTTGCTCCACTTGCCGTCGTTGGACGAGGCATTGGTGTAGTAGAGGGGCTGCAGGAAGTTCTGGATCAGCGGGTAGTCCATCTGCCAGCCCGCGCGCCAGGCGCCGGTGAGCTTCTGCTGGGAGACCTGGCTGCGGAAGTCGGCGAACGTGCCGACCGGGGAGCCGACGCAGGCCTTGTTGTTCCCCATCGCCTTGTTGATGCTGTTGCAGACGGCGTCCACCCACTCCTTGTGCGAGCCGGTGTCCGCGTTGTACGAGATCTTCAGCTGGCCGCCGGGGATGCCGCCGCCCTCCTGGATCAGCTTCTTGGCGTTCGCCGCGTTGTATTCGCACGGGGCCCCGCACAGCCCCTCCTTGAAGCCGCCGTCCACGCCGAGGACCGGAGACGTCCAGTCGGAGGCGGGGGTGCGGGTCTTCTGGAAGATCTGGTCGGTGATCTGGTCGCGGTTGATCGCCATCGACAGGCCCTGGCGGACCTTGATGCCACCGGGGGTGTCCCACTTCTTGTCGTAGAAGGGGAAGGCGAGGGTCTGGATGATGCCGGCCGGGGTGTTGATGTACCGGTCGCCGAGGTCCGCCTTGACGTTCTTCAGCTGCGAAGCCGGTACGTCGTCGACGAGGTCGAGGTTGCCCGCGATCAGGTCGGTGTAGGCGGTGTTGTTGTCGGTGTAGACCTTGAGGTCGATGCCACCGTTCTGCGCCTTGTCGTCTCCGGGGTACTTGTCCCACTTGCGCAGGCTCATCGTGGAGCCCTTGGTGTACTTGTCGATGGTGTACGGGCCGTTGCCGACGGGCTTGGCGAGCCAGCCGGCGTGGTCGGTGAAGAAGGACTGCGGCAGCGGGGCGAAGGCCGGGTAGCCGAGAGTGTCCGGCCAGAGGGAGAACTTCTGCGACAGCTTCACCGTGAAGGTCATCGGGTCGACGACCTTGAGGCCTGCGAGCTTCGCCGCGGTGGCGCTACCGGTGTCGGGGTGGACCTTGTCGTAGCCGTCGATGTAGCCGAAGAAGTAGGCGTTCTTCTGATTGTTCTTCAGCAGGGCGCCGTAATTCCAGGCGTCCACGAAGGACTTCGCCGTGATCTTCTCGCCGTTGCTGAAGGTCCAGCCGTCCTTCACCGTGATGGTGAAGTTCTGCGAGTCAGTGGTCTCGATCTTCTCGGCGAGCATGTTCGTCGCCGCGCCGGTCTTCGGGTCGTACTTCTTCAGCCCCCGGAAGACCATGTCGAGGACCTTGCCGCCCTGCACCTCATTGGTGTTGGCGGGCTCCAGCGGGTTCTGCGGGTCACCCCAGGACGAGCTGACGATCCCATTGGCACCCCCGCCCCCGCCACCGCCGCCACCCCCGCCACCGCCGCAGGCCGTCGCCACCAGGGCGACGGTCACGGCACATGCGGCCCACTTGGCCTGTGCGGCTCCGCGCATGGAAATGCCTCCTCGTCGAGCTCCGACTCACGTGGAGTCAAATATCGCCTCATCACTTACCTTCTGCACATTTACACCACCCATCCGAGCAGGACGAGACCGCCGCGGGCGCACCCCGGCGAGCAGCAGGGTGACAACAGCTGCGCATCGAACGTGCATCGCCCACGCATCCGATGGGCAGGATGTACGAATTCCGAGTCGGCGCCGCCCGCATATCGGACTCAATACTGGAATCCTCCCTACATGTAACGAACATCCTTTCGATTCGACCAAGGACGTTACTTTAGTCATGTATCGGTCAAACCCCCAGACCACCTCAGGCAACCGGACATTCATTGACCCTCCGTGAATTGCGTTGCAAAAGCCCGAGCAGCCCGTAGGTGTTGCCCTGCGGAGTCCTTCGACCCTCGGGCCAGGAGCGCCATGAGGGCAGCCGGGACGGGCATCTGACCGCCTCCCACCACCCGGAGGGCTTCCGGGACCGTGTCGTCCGTCCCGCGGGCGCGAACGGCCCAGGACGCACTCAGCCCGGCCAGGAAGAACACCGAGGCCCCCAAGGCCGGGGGCTGACACCCCTGACCTCGCCGCGGAGACGGCCGGGCGGAGACGGATCCGATCGGTCCGCGATCCACCTGGCTCCTCCGGCCCGGGGAACCGAGCACGTCGGCCCATTGACCCGAGCCACCTGCGAGCCCGGTTCCCTGGACATGGGAAAGGCGCCCGGAACCGATCGGTTCCGGGCGCCTTCGTGTCTGCGCCTTCGAGCAGGACTACGCCGCGTGCACGACGTCCTTCTCCTCGGCGAAGTGGCACGCCGACTCGTGCGCGGCCGGGGTGTCCGAGGACTTGAAGCGCTCGGGGATCGCCAGCAGCGGCACCTCCGTCGCGCACTTGTCCTGGGCCTTCCAGCAGCGGGTGCGGAAGCGGCAGCCCGACGGCGGGTTCGCCGGCGACGGGACGTCCCCGGTGAGGATGATCCGCTCGCGGCCCTCACGGGCCTCCGGGTCCGGAACCGGGACCGCCGACAGCAGCGCCTGGGTGTAGGGGTGCGTCGGGTGGTCGTAGATCTGCGTGTCCGTACCGATCTCGGCCATCTTGCCGAGGTACATGACGCCGACCCGGTCCGAGATGTGCCGGACGATCGACAGGTCGTGCGCGATGAAGAGGTAGGAGAGATTGAACTCGTCCTGCAGCTTCTCCATCAGGTTGATGACCTGCGCCTGCACCGACACGTCGAGCGCGGAGACCGGCTCGTCGCAGATGATGATCTCCGGGTTGAGCGCGAGGCCGCGGGCGATGCCGATGCGCTGGCGCTGACCGCCGGAGAACTGGTGCGGATAACGGTTGATGTACTCCGGGTTGAGACCCACGACATCCAGGAGGTCCTGCACCTTGCGGCGCCGGTCACCCTTCGGGGCCACCTCCGGGTGGATCTCGAAGGGCTCCCCGATGATGTCGCCGACCGTCATCCGCGGGTTCAGCGAGGTGTACGGGTCCTGGAACACCATCTGGATGTTCCGGCGCACGGCCTTCAGCGCACGGCCGGACAGCTTGGTGATGTCCTGGCCCTTGTAGAAGACCTCACCGGCGGTGGCCCGCTCCAGCGTCATCAGGAGCTTGGCGACCGTGGACTTGCCACAGCCGGACTCGCCCACGATGCCGAGCGTCTCGCCCTGGTACAGGTCGAACGAGATGCCGTCCACGGCCTTGACCGCACCGACCTGCTTCTTGAACAGGATGCCCTGGGTCAGCGGGAAGTGCTTGACCAGGTTCCGGACCTGGAGGATCGGCTCGCCCTGCGCCACCGGCGCGTCGATGGCGGCAACCGCCTCCGCCTCGGTGACCGCGTCGACCGTCTCCACTTCGGTGACGTTCGGGGTGGCGTCCACGGGCTCCTTGTTGAGGTCAGCCATGGATCGTCTCCTTCCAGAAGTGGCAGGCGCTGCCGCGGCCGACCAGCTCGGTGCCGTCCTGCTCGGTCACCGGGCGCAGGGCCGGGATGTCCGTACGGCAGATGTCCTGCGCCATCGTGCAGCGCGGGTTGAAGGCACAACCCGTGGGCACGTGGAGCAGGTTGGGCGGCAGGCCCTTGATCGCGAAGAGCTCCTGGCCCTTCTGGTCCAGCCGCGGGATCGACTCCAGCAGACCCTTGGTGTACGGGTGCGCCGGGCGCTTGTAGATCTCGTGGACCGGGGCGGTCTCGACGATCCGGCCCGCGTACATCACGGCGATCTTGTCGGCGACGTCCGCGACGACACCGAGGTCGTGCGTGATCAGGATGAGACCCATGTTGTACTCGCGCTGGAGCTCCGCGAGGAGGTCCATCACCTGGGCCTGCACGGTCACGTCGAGCGCCGTCGTCGGTTCGTCGGCGATGATCAGGTCCGGTTCCAGGGCCAGCGCCATGGCGATCATGATGCGCTGACGCATGCCGCCGGAGAACTGGTGCGGGTAGTCCGAGACCCGGGCCTTGGCGGCCGGGATCTTGACCTGGTCCATCAGGTCGATGGCCTTGGCCTTCGCGTCCTTCTTGGACAGCCCCTGGTGGACCCGGAACATCTCGGCGAGCTGGTAGCCGACGGTGAGGACCGGGTTCAGCGAGGAGAGCGCGTCCTGGAAGATCATCGCGATCTTCTGGCCGCGGATCTGGCGGCGCTCCTCGTAGGACATCTTCAGCATGTCCTGGCCCCGGAAGAAGATCTCGCCCTGCGGAATCTTGCCGGGCGGCATGTCGAGGATGCCCATGATGGCCTGCGCCGTCACGGACTTGCCGGAGCCCGACTCGCCGAGAACGGCGAGCGTCTCTCCGGCGTTCACGCTGTAGTTGACGCCGTTGACTGCCTTGGCCACACCGTCGCGGGTGTGGAACTCCACGTGCAGGTCACGGACTTCGAGCAGCGGGCCGACGTGGTCGTCACCCGAGCGCGGGGACGGGACTTCAGCGGTCTTGTCGATGGTAGTCACGTACGCCCTCCTTATCGCGACTTCGGATCGAGGGCGTTGCGGACGGCTTCGCCGAGCATGATGAACGCCAGAACGGTGATGCTGAGCATGATCGACGGGTACAGCAGGATGTGCTGCGCGACGCGGATCTGGCTGGCGCCACCGGAGATGTCGATGCCCCACGAGATCGTCGGCTCGGCGAGCCCCAGACCCAGGTAGGACAGGGTGGCCTCGGCCGAGATGTACACACCCAGCGAGATGGTCGCGACGACGATCACCGGGGCCATGGCGTTCGGCAGGATGTGCTTGAACAGGATCCGGGACGTGCCCGCACCCAGAGCCCTGGCCGCCTGGACGTAGTCCGACTGCTTGATGGTGATCACGGCCCCGCGCATGACACGCGCGATCTGCGTCCAGCCGAGGAACGCGAGGGCGAGGACCACGCTCCAGACGGAGCGGTCGGTGAACGCCTGCAGGACCACCATGGCGCCGAGCAGGAAGGGCAGGCCGAGGAAGATGTTGGTGAACCCGGACAGGAGCGCGTCGATCCAGCCGCCGAAGTAGCCGCCCAGCATGCCGATCAGGCCACCGAACACGGTCACCAGCGCGGTGACGGAGATACCGACGATCACCGAGGCCCGGGTGCCGTAGATGACACGCGCGTAGACACTGCGGCCCTGACCGTCGTAACCCAGCCAGTCGGGCGAACCGACCTTGCCGAGCTCGGGCTTGCCGAGGAAGTGGTGGGCCAGGTCGCTGCTGGTGGGCGAGGCACTGGTGAACAGCCCCGGGAACACCGTCATCACGAGCAGGATCACGATGAGGGCGGACGAGATGACGAAGTACCAGTTGGAGCGGAGGTCGACCCACGCGTCGCCCCAGAGGCTGCGGGCCTTCTCGGCCTTCGCCTTCTGCGGAGCCGCGACGGGAGGCTTGACGTCCTCGGGCGCGGGGGCGGTCTTGGTCACGTCAGGCATAACGGATCCTCGGGTCCAGGACCGCGTACAGCAGGTCGACGAGCAGGCTCATGAAGAGGTAGACGAGCACCAGTACGGTGACCAGGCCGACCAGGGTGGTGCCTTCGCGTCGGACGATCGACTCGTAGATGGTGCCGCCGACGCCCTTCACGTTGAACAGGCCCTCGGTCACGACCGCGCCGCCCATCAGGGCGCCCAGGTCGGTGCCGAGGAAAGTGATGACGGGGATCAGCGAGTTGCGCATCAGGTGCACACCGACGATGCGGCGCCTGGGAAGTCCCTTGGCTACGGCGGTACGCATGTAGTCCGAGCGAAGGTTCTCGGCCATCGTCGTACGGGTCAGTCGCGCCACGTAGGCGAGGGAGAGCGACCCAAGCACGACGGCCGGTGCTATCAGCTCGCTCCACGTCGCTTCGTTCGAGACGTTCGGCGCGATCCAGTCGAGCTGGAACGCGAACACCGACTTGACGATAAACCCGAGAACGAACACCGGGATGGAGATGATCAGCAGGGTGAAGACCAGGATCACGTTGTCCGCGAGGCGGCCGGCGCGCAGCCCGGCGACCATGCCGAGGCCGATACCGAGAACGATCTCGATGAGGAACGCCATGGCGGCCAGTCGCAGGGTGACGGGGAACGCGTCACCGAGGACGTCCGTGACCGGACGACCGCTGGCTATCTGAGTGCCGAAATCAAAATGCCAGGCGATGCCTGTCATGTAATTCCAGTACTGCTGCAGGATCGGCTGGTCCAGCCCCAGTTGGTGCCGCATGGCAGCCAGGGTGGCAGGGTCAGCGCCCTTGTCCCCGAAGAGTCCCCGCACGGGGTCGCCGGGCAGGGTGTAGACCATCAGGAAGATCAGCAGGGTTGTCCCGATGAAGACCGGGATCATCTGGAGCAGTCGTCGTGCGACATAGCGCCCCATGGTGCCTCCATGTAAGTGGCAAGCGGCAGCCGACGGGCCCTCCCCCGTCACCGACCCCCTGTGGGGTTGTCGGTGACGGGAAAGGGCCCCCCGGCCACGGCGTGCAGGCTGGTCCGGGACCGATGTCAGTGTCGGTCCCGCACCGGCCCGCGGACTACGTCGGTGGTTACTTCTTGACCTGAACTTCGGTCAGGATCGGGTCGCCGTCCTGGGCGTACTGGACGTTCTGGACCTTCTCCGAGTAACCGGCATTGACCTTGTAGTACCAGAGCGGGATGGTCGGCATGTAGTTGACCAGCTCCTTCTCGATCTCCTGGTACCCCTTGACCGACTCGTCGAGCGTGGCAGCGGAGTCCGCGGCCTTGATCTTCTTGTCGAGGTCCTTGTTGGAGAAGAAGCCGTTGTTGCCGGCCGCACCCGTACGGAACAGGTCGCTGATGAAGTTCGCGTTCACCGGGTAGTCGAGCACCCAGCCGCCGCGGTAGAACGACTTGACCTGCTTGGCGTCACGGGCGTCCAGGTCGGCCTGGAAGTCGACCTTCGAGTCGCCGGCGCACGCGACGCCGGTCGCCTGGGTGATGCTGTTGCAGACAGCCTCGACCCATTCCTTGTGGCCGCCGTCGGCGTTGAACTGGATGTAGATCTTGTTACCCGGAACACCGCCGCCCTCCTTGATGAGAGCCTTGGCCTTCGTCGGGTTGTACGTGGTGACGTCACCCGCGACGTTCGGCTGGTAGCCGAGAACACCCTTGGCGACCCAGCCCGTGGCCGGCTCGCGGGTGCCCTGGAGCACCGTCTTGGTGATGGTGTCGCGGTCGATCGCCATCGACAGGCCCTGCAGGACCTTCGGGTCGGTGTTCTTCCACTGCTTGGTGTACGTGGCGACACCGAGCGTCTGGATGGCGGAGTACGCCTTGCCCACGGCGCGGTCACCGAGGTCGGACCGGTAGACCGGGAGGTCCTTCGGCGCGATCTGGCGCAGCACGTCGACGTTGCCGGACTTAAGGTCCTCGTAGGCGGTCTCGAGGGTGGTGTAGTTCTTGAAGATCACACCACCGTTCTTAGCCTTGTCGAGGCCCTTGTAGTCGTCGTAGCGGACGACCTTGATCTGCTTCTTGTGGTCCCAGCTGACGAACTTGTACGCGCCGTTGCCGACCGGCTTCTCACCGGCAGCCTTCGGGTCCGCGTAGAAGGACTCGGGCAGCGGCGAGAAGACCGTGTAGCCGAGCTTGTACGAGAAGTACGGCAGCGGGCTGTTGAGCTCGATGGTGAAGGTGTAGTCGTCGACGACCTTCAGACCCGACATGGCGTCACCCTTGGGCTTGGCCTTCTCGCCCTCGGGGTGGACGTCGGCGAAGCCCTTGATGTCGGCGAACCAGGACGCGTTGGTCTGGGCGTTCTTGATGTTCGCGGCCCAGTTCCACGCCTTGACGTAGGACTCGGCGGTGACCGGCGTTCCGTCGTGGAACTTCCAGTCCTTCTTGAGCTTGACCGTCCAGAGCTTGCTGTCCTTGGTGTCGACAGACTCGGCGTTGATCATCTCAAGCTTGCCGGCCGGGTCGTAGTCGACCAGCTGCGAGAAGATCGCGTCGGTGACGATGCTGCCGTTCGACTCCATCGTGTTCGCCGGCTGCAGCGGGTTCTGCGGCTCACCGACCTCGACGGAAAAGATGCCGTTGGCGTTGACAGCACCCTTGGCGCTGTCGCCCCCCTTGCCCTTGTCGTCTCCGCCGCTACCACAAGCGGTCGCAGCCAGGGCGATGATGGCCGCTCCCGCGACCCACTTGGCGCTCTTGGCACCACGCATGGGTTTCCTCCTCATGAGTCCACTTTTGACTACAAGAAAGGCACTGGCGTGATACACCGACACCCCTGACGGTGATCGTTTCAGTGCCTCGAGTGTGCTCGTGAGTCGGCACTCCCCACAGTGCGTGACCCATTGACCCGAGCTCAATGGAGCCAACTATTAAGTACGCCCGGGCTGTAAACCACACTTAAAGGGTCTCGGTTTGACAACATCGACCAGGCGTGGTTGACCGAAATCCGGACAAAGTGATCCCAGACAGACACCCGCGAAACGGACCGTTAACACATGTTCCGGAGAGCGACGCCCGATATCCGGACGCCCCGGACAGGAAATCGAGTTGACGAAAAGCCCGGGCCCCCACCGTGTCTGCGGGGGTCCGGGCCTGGTGCCGAGGGGGCGTACGAGATCAGCGCTTGGCGCGCGACGCGGAGCGGCCGCGCTCCTTCTGGTCCAATACGACCTTGCGGATACGGACCGTCTCCGGGGTCACCTCGATGCACTCGTCGTCGCGGCAGAACTCCAGCGACTGCTCGAGCGACAGCTTGCGGGCGGGCACCACGTTCTCCGTGGTGTCCGCGGAAGCCGCACGCATGTTGGTGAGCTTCTTCTCCTTGGTGATGTTCACGTCCATGTCGTCGGCGCGCGAGTTCTCGCCGATGATCATGCCCTCGTAGACCTCGGTGGTGGCCTCCGTGAAGATGACACCGCGCTCCTGGAGGTTGACCATGGCGAACGGCGTCACCACGCCCGCACGGTCCGCCACCAGCGAGCCGTTGTGACGCGTGCGCAGCTCGCCGAACCACGGCTCGTGGCCCTCGAAGAGGGAGTGCGCGATGCCCGTGCCGCGGGTCTGGGTCAGGAACTCCGTACGGAAGCCGATCAGGCCGCGGGACGGGACGATCCACTCCATGCGGACCCAGCCCGAACCGTGGTTCGTCATCGTCTCCATGCGGCCCTTACGGGTCGCCATGAGCTGCGTGATGGCGCCGAGGTGCTCCTCCGGCGAGTCGATCGTCATGCGCTCGATCGGCTCGTGCGTCTTGCCGTCGACCTGCTTGGTGACCACCTGCGGCTTGCCGACGGTGAGCTCGAAGCCCTCGCGGCGCATGGTCTCGATGAGAATGGCCAGGGCGAGCTCACCACGGCCCTGGACCTCCCAGGCGTCGGGGCGCTCGGTCTCCAGGACACGGAGCGAGACGTTACCGACCAGCTCCCGGTCCAGACGGTCCTTGATCTGCCGGGCAGTGACCTTGTGGCCCTTGCCGCCCTTGCCGACCAGCGGCGAGGTGTTCGCACCGATGGTCATCGAGATGGCCGGCTCGTCGACCGTGATCAGCGGCAGCGCGATCGGGTTCTCGGGGTCGGCCAGGGTCTCGCCGATCATGATGTCCGGGATACCGGCGATCGCGCAGATGTCGCCCGGACCGGCCTTCTCGGCGGGCTTACGGGTGAGCGCCTCGGTCATCATGAGCTCGGTGATGCGGACGTTGGACATCGAGCCGTCGCGCTTGATCCACGCGACGGTCTGGCCCTTGCGCAGCTCGCCCTGCTCGACACGGCACAGCGCGATACGGCCGAGGAAGTTGTCGGCGTCCAGGTTGGTGACGTGGGCCTGGAGGGGCGCGTCGTCGTCGTACTCCGGGGCCGGGACCGCGGAGAGGATCGTGCTGAAGAACGGCTCCAGGCTGTCGCTGTCCGGCGGGACGGTACCGTCCTCCGGCTTGGTCAGCGAGGCGACGCCGTCACGGGCACAGGCGTAGACGATCGGGAACTCGATCTGGTCCTCGTCGGCGTCCAGGTCCAGGAAGAGGTCGTACGTCTCGTCGATGACCTCGGCGATCCGGGAGTCCGGACGGTCCGTCTTGTTGATGCAGAGGATGACCGGCAGCCTAGCCGTCAGCGCCTTGCGGAGCACGAAGCGGGTCTGCGGGAGCGGGCCCTCCGACGCGTCGACCAGCAGGACGACCGCGTCCACCATCGACAGGCCGCGCTCGACCTCGCCACCGAAGTCGGCGTGGCCGGGGGTGTCGATGATGTTGATGGTGATGACGTCGCCGCCATCCTTCGGGTGGTACTTGACGGCCGTGTTCTTGGCCAGGATCGTGATGCCCTTCTCACGCTCCAGGTCGTTCGAGTCCATCATGCGGTCGTCGAGGTGCTCGGCGGCGTGCGCGGCGAAGGCGCCCGCCTGCTTGAGCATGGCGTCGACCAGCGTGGTCTTGCCGTGGTCGACGTGGGCGACGATGGCTACGTTACGGATGTCGTGGCGCGTGGGCATGGGTGGCTTGCGCTTCTCTCGGATCGTGGGATCAGGCGTCTTAGTCGGTCTCAAGTCCTGGTACGCCCGCCGGGCGGACGCGCCACGGCTACCCCCCATGGTACGGGGCTGGCGCCGTAGCGGCTTCCCGGGCAGGTGTTACCAGTGACAGGAGAGGCGCACCGCTTCACGGGCCGCTGCCGTTGCCTGCTTGGTCAGCGGCGTCTCACACCTGATGTCTCCGCCCCCCGAAGAGGTCCAGCTCACCACGTGCCCGACGGTCCGTTCCCCCTGCTTTCCAGGACCGCAGGAGTGGCGGAAATCGGTCTCGATCAGCTGTACCGAGCTGAACTCCACAAGGTGACCGGCAGCGCCGCTGAATTCGCCGCCGGCGTTGTCGACAGGCGCATACTCCCCCGGTTCGCCCAGCCCCGATGTCTCGTCCCCCTTCTCCGCCAGGCCGAGGTGAACACCGAGCGCGAGCAGCACGGCGTCGTTGTCCGGCGCGGTCCCCTGGGTCCCGTCGGTCCGTACGGACGCCATGTCCGTACGCAGGCGGCGCATCGGCTCGGTGAACTTGGCGGCCTTGGCGGTGAAGCGCTGGGGCTCGGTGACCCCGTTGAGCACCCACCGACGCTGGGTGTTGAACCAGGTGTAGGTGCCACCCTTGCAGGGCCGGGCCCGTGATTCCGTGACGGGAACGTTGCCTGCGCCGGTCGTCGCGGCCGTCGGCGAACCGGCCGACCGCGGCTTCTCGCGCGTGGTTCCGTCACTCGACGTACAGGCGCTCACGCCCGTCGCCATGACGGCAGCGACAGCTACGGCTGCCAGTGTCCGCTTCATGTTTGCGCCCCCGTGATCATGTCTTCCGGTGAATTTCACCGGTGGTCATGGCCATGGTCCCCACGGCGAGGCGGAGGGACGCGGGACTTGAGCAACTTCAGAGGTGGGGCTCCGAAGCTGAGGGGCTCTGAGGTGGGGCTCGGAGTTGGGGCTCCGGTGCGGGGCTCAGAGGTGGGGGGACGGAGCGGCTACCCGGGTCAACAGGTGCTCATGACCTTGCCCGCCGAGGACCCCGGCGGGCAAGGGACTTGAGCCACTTCTGAGCTTCCGTTGAGGTTCTGACCTGCTACTTCTTACGATTCGCGGCGGAACCTGCCGGTTGCGGCTTCTTGAAACCGATGTCCTGGTAGTGGGGTGCCCCGAAGCCGAAGGCGCCGACGTTGACGAGCTTCCTGTCGGTGGCCACCAGCTGCGGACGCTGATAGAGCGGAATCGATCCTGCGGCCGCCCAGATGCGGGCGTCGGCCTGCTTCATCAGGTCCCGGGCGGCGCCCTCGTCGAGCTCGGAGAGCGCCTCGTCGAAGAGCTGGTCGATGTGGTCCGTACCGACGCGGGTGTAGTTCTGCTCGACGAGCAGCGAGCCGTCAGTGGCGGGCACCGGCTTGGCGAAGATCGGCCGGTCGTCGGTGGCCGGGTAGGCGGTGGCGGGCCAGGAGTACAGCGCCAGGTCGTACTCGCCTGAGGCGACATGGTCCTTGAAGTAGTTGGCGTCCGCCACCTTGGTGATCTCCGTGCGGATGCCGATCGAATCGAGCATGGCCGAAATCTTGTCCCCGACGGCCCGCAGCGACTCCGAGCCGGGACCGGACGGCAGGACGAAACGCAAGGTCAGTGGCTTGCCGTCCTTGCCGAGCGTGCCACGGACGGAGTCGGCGGCCTTGGCCGGAGCTGCGGGGGCCGCGGTGCCCACGGGGGCGTAGGCACCGGCGACGTCGCCCGGTCCGCGGTCCTGTGCGGTGACCTTGCCGCGGGCGCTTTCGGCGGTGCCGGTGTCGGCGACGGTGCGGGCGTCCGTGAAGGCGCCGGCCTGGCGCAGCAGGGCGGCACTCTGAACGGCGGCGGCCCGGGCGGGGGCGAGGACGTGGCCGGTGCCCACGTCCTCGCGTGGACCGATGCTGGAATCCTCGTCCTCGCGCGGCTTGTCGTCGTTGCCGGGCCTGTTGTCGCCCGGCCGGTTGTCGCCGGGCCTGTCGGCCTTCTCCGCCTTGTCGGCCTCGCCTCCCTTCCCCTTCACCTTCTCGCCCTCACTGCCCGCCTTCGTGCCGTCGGACTTCTTCGTCGCGCCGTCCCGTGTCCAGCCGGCTTCGGCCAGCAGCGCCTGCGCCGCCTTGGTGTTCTGGTCGCCGAGTGCGCCGCTGTTGTCCTGGTATCCGGGCTGCCCGGCCAGCGCCAGGTGGTTGCCGAGCGGTACGGCGGGCAGGCCGAGCGGCCCCAGTACGGTGTCGACGAGCACCTGGCGGTCGAGGGCGCGGGCCACCGCGCGGCGTACCCGGTCGTCGGCGAGCGGCCCGGACTCGCCGTTCAGCGCGAGCTGCGTGTAGGCGGGCTCCAGCGACTTGCGTACGACATAGGCGCGCAGCCTGTCCTGCTCGGTGGCGTACACCTTCGCGGCTTTCCGGGTCTTCTCCCGGCTCGCCCGGGCGGCCGCCGCCGCCTTGGCGTCGGAGCCGTGTGCCAGCGCCCAGGAGCGCAGTGCGGCGGCGGGTCCGATCTCGGAGCCCGGGCCGTGGGCGAGCGGCTGTCCGTTCCCTCCGTTGTCGCGCACCGCGGCCACGATCCGGTGCGCCGTCCCGGCGTCGATGTCGGCGATGTCGACCTTGCCGCCGGCCAGCGCCCGGACCCGGTCCTGCGGCTTGACCGCCCGGAAGACCAACGAGTCGAGCTTGGCCGGGCGGCCCCACCAGTGCGGATTGCGGATCAGGGTGACCGCGCCCGTCCCCTTGTTCACGCTGCGCAGCCGAAACGGTCCTGAAGTGGCCTCGAGGGTGGTGCGCGCCCCGTCGTTGAAGGCGTTCGGGGAGCTGGTCACCTGCTTCGGGTACAGCGGGGAGAAGAGCGAACGCCACTCCCCGTACGGCTTGGCGAAGGTGACCCGGACCTCCAGGTCGCTCTTGCCGCGCTCGATCCGCTCGATCCGGTCGTAGCCTGCGTTGCGGGCGGTCCAGAACGCCGAGTCCTTGCCGCTCAGCGCGCGCCACTGGGCGACGAAGTCGGGGGCCCCGATCTCCCGGCCGTCGCTCCAGACCGCCTCCTGGTTGATCCGGTAGAGCACGACCTGCTTGGGTTCGCGCTCGATGACCTTTGCCGATTCCAGATAGTCGGGGTTCAGCCGGGGGGTGCCCCTGTCGTCGAGCGGGAAGAGCGTCGGCAGCAGGGCCCCGGTGATGCGCGTGGTCGAGGCGTCGGCGTCCGCCTGGAAAGCGTTGAAGGTGGTGGGCATCGCGTCGATCGCCCAGTTGACCGTGCCTCCCTCGGCGACCTGGCCCCGGCCGACGGGGGCGACATCCTGCGGCACGACGGTGGCGACATCGGTCACCCTGTCCGAACTGCTGCACCCGGCCAGCGCGGGGATCGTGAGCACACCCGTCGCGAGGAGCGCGAGCGAGCGGCGCTTTCGGACTGTCCCGCGCGGGACGCCGACGTGGGACATGGCTGCTACCTCCGGGGCCGGCCCGGCCCACCCGCACACAGATGGGCCGGATTATGCGTTTTTAGTGGCATTTGCAGTTGATCACACTGATTCCGCTCATCCACTGAAGGTGCCCACGCGCGGGAGGCGGTGCCGACACGGCGCACCGGCCCCGAACCTCACCCGAGCGGCGGAGCGTCCGGTCAAGACGGAACGGCGCGCTCTCTTCCCAAAGGAGATGTGACGCGCGACACTCTCATGCGCATGAGCATTGCCACCCGCGACCGCGGAAGTGAGAGCAAGTCATGTCACTGCATGATGAGTTGACGGCTGTTCAGCACTGCCTCGACGACCTGGCCCGCACCGTCGGACGGCTGGAGCGGAGCCTTGCGCAGCTGCGCACGGCCGAAGCCGGTCCGCCGCCGCCCGGAGCCGCCGGTGGCACCGACCCCGCCGACGGCACCGTCACGGTCACCGACGTCATCACGATCACCGAGGCGCCGTACGACGCCACCCTGTGGACGGACTCGGACGACGAAGGTCTGGGCGTCCGCGGCAGGCACGCCCCCTAGGAGAGTTCCTTGGCCACCGGAACGGAACCAAGTGCGGAACCAGGTACGGAACCACCACAACTGAAGGGGACGGCCCGGCGCGGCGGTGTGCACGACGCCTCGCGGGCCGCCATCGCCGCCCGCCATCTGCGGACCGACCGCTGGTGGCTGGCGCCCGCGGTGACCGCGGGCGGGCTCCTCGTCTTCATCGTCTATTCGACATGGCGGGCCTTCTCGAACGCGGACTACTACGCCGCCCCCTATGTGTCGCCGTTCTACTCGCCCTGTCTGGCGGAGAACTGCGCCCCCATGCGGCACGGCCCGAACTGGGAGCTCTTCGGTAGTTGGTGGGGCCTCTCCCCCGCCCTGCTGATCCTGATCTTCCCGCTCGGCTTCCGGCTGACCTGCTACTACTACCGCAAGGCCTACTACCGGGGCTTCTGGGCCTCGCCCCCGGCCTGCGCGGTCGCCGAGCCGCACACGACGTACACCGGCGAGACCCGCTTCCCGCTGATCATGCAGAACATCCACCGGTACTTCTTCTACGCCGCACTGCCGGTCGCCGGGATCCTCACGTACGACACCGTGCTCTCCTTCCGCGACGAGCACTACGCCTGGGGCCACATGGGCCTCGGCTCCCTGATCTTCCTGGTCAACATCGCGCTGATCTGGGCGTACACCCTGTCCTGCCACTCCTGCCGGCACATCATCGGCGGTCGGCTGCGGCACTTCTCCAAGCACCCCGTGCGCTACCGGCTGTGGGGCTGGGTGGGCCGGCTCAACGCCCGGCACATGCTGCTGGCCTGGGCATCCCTGATCAGCGTGGCGCTCGCCGACTTCTACGTGTATCTCGTCGCCTCCGGCGCATTCGACGATCCGAGGTTTTTCTGAATGACAGAGCTCGAACGGCAGCAGTGGGACGTCGTCGTGGTCGGTGCCGGAGGCGCCGGGCTGCGCGCCGCCATCGAGGCACGGGAGCGCGGTGTCCGTACCGCGGTGATCTGCAAATCGCTCTTCGGCAAGGCGCACACGGTCATGGCGGAGGGCGGAATCGCCGCCTCCATGGGCAATGTGAACTCCGGGGACAACTGGCAGGTGCACTTCCGCGACACCATGCGCGGCGGGAAGTTCCTCAACCAGTGGCGGATGGCGGAGCTGCACGCCAAGGAGGCGCCGGACCGGGTCTGGGAGCTGGAGACCTGGGGTGCGCTCTTCGACCGTACGCCGGACGGAAAGATCTCCCAGCGCAACTTCGGCGGCCACGAGTACCCGCGGCTCGCACACGTCGGGGACCGTACCGGCCTCGAACTGATCCGCACCCTCCAGCAGAAGATCGTCTCGCTGCAGCAGGAGGACTACCGCGAACACGGCGACTACGAGGCCCGGTTGAAGGTCTTCCAGGAGTGCACCGTCACCCGCGTGCTGAAGGACGGCGACCGGGTGAGCGGGACCTTCTGCTACGAGCGGGAGTCCGGCCGCTTCTTCGTCCTCGAAGCCCCCGCGGTCGTCCTCGCCACCGGCGGCATCGGCAAGTCCTTCAAGGTGACGTCGAACTCCTGGGAGTACACCGGCGACGGCCACGCCCTCGCGCTGCTGGCGGGCGCGCCCCTGCTGAACATGGAGTTCGTGCAGTTCCACCCGACCGGCATGGTCTGGCCCCCGTCGGTGAAGGGGATCCTCGTCACCGAATCGGTGCGCGGCGACGGCGGGGTACTGCGCAACTCCGAGGGCAAGCGGTTCATGTTCGACTACGTCCCCGATGTGTTCAAGGAGAAGTACGCACAGTCGGAGGAGGAGGGCGACCGCTGGTACGAGGACCCGGACCACAACCGCCGCCCCCCCGAGCTGCTGCCGCGCGACGAGGTCGCCCGCGCGATCAACTCCGAGGTGAAGGCGGGCCGCGGCTCACCGCACGGCGGGGTGTTCCTGGATGTGTCGACCCGGATGCCCGCGGAGACGATCCGGCGGCGGCTGCCCTCGATGTACCACCAGTTCAAGGAACTGGCGGATGTCGACATCACCGCGGAGGCGATGGAGGTCGGCCCGACCTGCCACTACGTGATGGGCGGGATCGCCGTCGACTCCGACACCGCGGCGGCCGTCGCCGTGCCCGGCCTGTTCGCCGCGGGCGAGGTCGCGGGCGGTATGCACGGCTCCAACCGGCTCGGCGGGAACTCCCTCTCCGACCTGCTGGTCTTCGGCCGACGGGCCGGACTGCACGCCGCCGAGTACGCGGCCGGACAGTCCGCCGCCCCTCAGGTGGATGACGAGCAGATCGACGAGGCCGCGGCGGAGGCCCTGCGTCCGTTCAGCGCGGAGGGCCTGGAGGACGGGGCGACGGCAGAGAATCCGTACACCCTCCACCAGGAACTCCAGCAGACGATGAACGACCTGGTCGGCATCATCCGGCGGGCACCCGAGATGGAGCAGGCCCTGGAGAAGCTGGCCGCCCTCCGGGTACGGGCGCACCGCGCCGGGGTCGAAGGGCACCGGCAGTTCAACCCCGGCTGGCACCTCTCGCTGGACCTGCGGAACATGCTGCTGGTCAGCGAGTGCATTGCCCGGGCGGCCCTGGAGCGCACGGAGAGCCGCGGCGGTCACACCCGCGAGGACTGCCCGACGATGGAACGCTCCTGGCGGCCGGCCAATCTGCTGTGCCGGCTGTCCGACGACGCCGCCATGAAACCGGGCGGCCAGATCGAACTCGTACGGAAGACGACCGACCCCATCCGCCCGGATCTGCTCTCCCTCTTCGAGAAGGAGGAGCTGGTCAAGTACCTCGCCGAAGAGGAGCTGTACGAGTGAGCAGCTACGACGCACGGTTCAGGGTGTGGCGCGGGGACCCCGACGGCGGAGGTCTGGAGGACTTCACGGTCGAGGTGAACGACGGGGAGGTCGTCCTCGACATCATCCACCGGATCCAGGCCACCCAGGCGGGCGATCTGGCGGTGCGCTGGAACTGCAAGGCGGGCAAGTGCGGTTCGTGCAGCGCGGAGATCAACGGGCGGCCGCGGCTGATGTGCATGACCCGCATGTCGGTGTTCGGCAGGGAGGAGACGATCACCGTCACTCCGCTGCGGGCATTCCCGGTGGTCCGCGATCTGGTGACGGACGTGACGTTCAACTACACGAAGGCACGGGAAGTGCCCGCCTTCGTACCGCCGAAAGGGGTGGAGGCGGGCGACTACCGGATGCAGCAGGTCGACGTGGACCGCTCACAGGAGTTCCGCAAGTGCATCGAGTGCTTCCTGTGCCAGGACACCTGCCATGTGGTCCGCGACCACGAGGAGAACAAGACGGCGTTCGCCGGACCGCGCTTCCTGATGCGGGTCGCCGAGCTGGACATGCACCCCCTGGACGCCGCCGCCGAGTCGGGACTCGACCGGAAGGCGATGGCGCAGGAGGAACACGGGCTGGGCTACTGCAACATCACGAAGTGCTGCACGGAGGTGTGTCCCGAGCACATCAAGATCACGGACAATGCGCTGATCCCGCTGAAGGAGCGGGCGGTGGACCGCAAGTACGACCCGCTGGTGTGGCTGGGCAACAAGATCAGCCGACGTCGGGACGCTCCGTGATCGGGCACAGGCCTGGCCCCATCAGCCCGATGGGGCCCGACTCGATGGGGTCGGGCCCGATCGGACTCAGCCGAGCAGCTTGACGATCACCTCGGTGGTGTCCGTCTCGCCGAGCCGGGGGAAGATCTTCTCGATGCTGTTGTTGTGGGCGCCGCCGTCCATGTCGGTGACCGCGTCCGTGACGACGGTGACGTGGTAGCCGTGCTCGTGTGCGGCCCGGGCGGTGGACTCGACGCCGATGCTGGTGGCGATGCCCGTCACCACGACCTGCGTGACACCGCGGCGGCGCAGCTGAAGGTCGAGATCGGTGCCGTAGAAGGCGCCCCACTGCTGCTTGGTGACCACGATGTCGCCGTCGCGCGGGCCGAGCTCGGGGACGATGTCGGCCCAGTCGGCGGCCGGCTGCCCGGCACGCGGGGCACCCTCGGTGCGACCGGGAGCGCCGCCGGTGACGCGGACCAGAACGACCGGGAGGCCCTTGGTACGGAAGGCGTCGGCGAGGGTCGCGGAGTTCGCGACGATATCGGCGGCGGGGCGGACGGTGGGGCGGTCGACGATGCCCTTCTGGAGATCTACCACGACCAGGGCGGTCTTCGGGTCGAGGGTGGTGGCGGTCATGATGGCGCTCCTCCGAGGGGGACGGGTGGTGTCGGTGGAGGTCAGGCACGGGTGCGCAAAGCGCGGTCGGTGACGGTCAGGACGATCAGCAGCAGGCCGAGCACGGCAGAGACCGTCGCCATGAGGTGGAGCCCGCTGTCGTTGGCCGACTGGCCGTAGGCGAGGGCGATCAGGCTGGACGCGGTGATGGCCCCGATGTACTGGGCGGTGCGCTGGAGTCCGGCGGCGGACCCGATGCTCTCGGGCGGCGCGTACGCCTGGACGGCGGCCTGGTTGCTCGTACCGATCAGTCCCTGCGGGATGCCGAAGCAGGCACCGGCGAGCAGCAGCACGGCGAGCGGCGTGGAACCGGAGAGGAACACCAGCAGCACCGCCGCCCCGACGGTGAGCAGCGCACAGGCCAGCGTGAGCGGGCCACGGATGCCCTTCGTGCGGGCTCCGAGCAGCGAACAGACCAGTGCGGCTAGTGACATCGGCAACATCAGCAGTCCGGTGTGCCCGGAGGAGTAGCCACGTACTTCTTCCAGCCATTGCGTGTATCCGTACATCACGCAGTAAATCAGCAGATAACTCACTCCGTGCCGCAGATACGTGCGGGCGAGCGCGGCGTTGCTCGCGAGCATCCGCAGGTCGATGAAGGGCCGCTGGCGGCGCAGCTGCCACCACACCAGGACACCGGTCAGCACGGCGAAGGGCGCGAGCAGCCACCACATCGGGTGGGAGAGATCGAGCAGGAAGAAGACCAGCACGGTCAGAGCGGTGGAGAAGAGGCCGATGCCGAGCGGATCCAGATCGAGCCGAGGCGCACGACCGTCGGCTCCACGCGTGCGCGGCGGATCCGCCGGGATCCAGAGCAGTGCGGAGCCGAGCGCGATGAGGGCGACGGGCACATTGACGGCGAAGATGCCCCGCCAGCCGACGACCATGACGAGCAGCCCGCCGAGCGTGGGTCCGACGGCGGCGCTGCCGAGCGCGGCGAAGGAGAGCCGGGCCAGGACGGGGCGCGGGGTGGCGCGGCCGACCCGCCGGGACTCGTCGCGCAGGACCGCCATGGCGGCCGGGTAGGCGGCCGACGTACCGATGCCGAGCAGCAGCCGGGATGCGATCAGCCAGCCGAAACTCGGCGCGAAAGTCCCGACGAGACCGGACGCGATCACGACGACCAGACCGGCGAGGAAGACGCGGCGGGGGCCGAGGGCGTCGGCGAGCTTGCCGAGAACGGGCTGGGCGACGGCGCTGGCGAGATAGAGGACCGAGATGAGCCAGGCGGTGTCGGCGGCACCGATGCCGAAGGTGTGGGCGATCGCCACCAGGGCGGTGGAGATCATGGTGGTGTTGAGCGGGTTGAGCAGGGAGCCGAGGAGCAGCGGCGCGGTGAGGCGCGCACGGAAACCGGGGCCGGCGACCGCGGGGCGGCCGGGGGTGGTGGCCGCGAGACGGCCGAGGCCGGCAAAGGCGGCCGCCGCGGTCGCCACCGCGGCCGGCGGGTCGCTTGCCACCTTCACGTTCACTTTCACCACCTCCGCCGCCGGTTTCGGTATCGGCTCCGGGGCGGTCACTTCTCGACCAGGCGGACGAGGAGGGCCGTGGCCTCGGCGACGGTACGGCGCTCGGCCCCGTCGAGCTCGGCCGCGATCGCTTCGGCGAGCCAGTTGTGCTTGGCGGCCCGGACCGCACCGAGCGTGGTGCGGCCGACGTCCGTAATGGACATGACCGACTTCCGGCCGTCGGCGGGATCCGGCGCCCGCTCGACGAGACCCTGACCCTCCAGCGCCCCGAGGGTCAGCCGCATGGACTGGGGCCGTACGTACTCGGCGCGGGCCAGCGCGGCCGTGGTGGCCGGGCCCTCCCGGTCGAGACGGGCGAGCACCGAACGCTGGGTCGGGGTGAGCAGGCTGTCCGACGACGTCGTGCGCAGTCGGCGCAGCAGTCTGCTGACGACGGACGCCAGCTGCGTCGCGACCTGCTCGGCGCTGGGCTCGGCGTCCGGCCCGGCGCCCGGCCCGCTGGGAGTGGCTTCGGACGAGGGTTCCCGCATGACTCCACCATAAAAGATGTACAGGCCATCTTGCAAGGTTACCTGTCTATTTTTACGCCGCCCTTGCTCGGGGCGCGGCGTGCAATCTAGGGTGAATGCGCTTTCAGAATGTGCAGGTACGGAAGAAGAAGCGGACGGTCGGTTCGGGTGAGTGCCCCAACGGTGTACAACGTCGCCGAGCGGTCGGGCGTCTCCATTGCGACGGTCTCGCGGGTCTACCGCAACCCCGACTCCGTACGGGCCCAGACCCGCGAGCGGGTCCTCGACGCGGCCCGCGAGCTCGGGTACGTACCCAGCGGGAACGCGCGGGGCCTGGCCAGCCGGACCACCGGAGTGCTCGGGCTCTGCTTCCCCGACTACGCCGACCCGGACGCCGAGGCCGACGCGGAGGCGGACAGCGACGCCGACGACGCGGTGATGCTCTACTCCGACCAGATCATCCGCGGCATGGAGCGGGCGGCGCGGCGGCACGGGTACGCGCTGTTGATCGCCGCATCACTGGAGGGCGGACCCGAGAGCCTTGTCGCGAAGGTGGCGGGCCGGGTCGACGGCTTCGCGGTGCTGGCGCAGACCGTGCCGACCGAGGACCTCGAAGTGATATCGCGCCGGCTGCCGGTGGTGATGCTCGCCGGGCCGCGCGAGATCGACCACCTCGACCACATCGTCGTGGCCAACGCCGACGGGGAACGCGAACTGGCCCGCCACCTGATCGAGGACCACGGGCTGCGCAGACTCGCCTTCATCGGGGGCGAGGTGGCGTCACCGGACGCCGAGGCACGCTTCCGCGGCTTCCAGGAGGCCTGCCGCGACGCCGGACTCCCGGTGCCGGACGCACCGGACCTGCGGGCCGAGATGATGACGCAGGCCGAGGGCGCCCGGACGGCGGAGGCCCTGCTCGACCGGTACGCGGGCCTGAGCGACGCCGAACGCCCGCAGGCCATGCTGTTCGCCAACGACCAGATGGCGGTGGGTGCACTGCGCGCGCTGGAACGGCGCGGGGTGCGGGTACCCGAGGACCTCGCCGTGACCGGGTTCGACGGAATCCCGCTGAGCCGGATCGTACGGCCGACGCTGACGACCGTACGCCAGCCGATCCGGCAGCTGGGCGAGCAGGCGGTGGAACTGCTCGTGCAACGCCTGGGCGACCGGGAACGCGAGCCGGTGTCCCTGATGCTCCCGGTGTCCCTGGCCCGCCGGGCCAGCTGCGGCTGCGGCTGATCCCCCGCCGAGCCGGCTGCGGCTGCCCCGCCCGCCCCGGACGAGCCGCGAAGCCCGGCGCGTCGGGCCGACCCGGCAGCCGGGCGTGGGCCAGGACGCGCGAGCCCGGCCCGACCGGCACCCTCTAGCCCATATGCACCCCGAAGAACCGCTCCCGGTTTGCCTGCAGCTGCGCCACCTCCCCGGCAAGCCCCTCGTACTCGAAATGCCCCGCGCTCAGCACCTGCAGTTCACGCGGTCCGGCGAGCGCATTGTGTACGGCGAACTGGCCGGGCGGCGGCACCGAGGGATCGAACAGCGCTGCCGCCACCAGCGTCGGCAGCTCGAGCCGCGCGGCAGCCGTCGCAGCGTCGAAGTACCGCAGCACTTCGGTGACTTCGGGATGTTCACGGTGGTAGGCGCGCACCGACTCACCGCTGCCGACGCACCGCAGCGTGAGCCGCAACGGGTGGTTGCCGAAGGTGGGCACCGTCAGCTGCGCGGCGCCGAACCGGTCGTCCCACGGCAGGGCCAGCGCACCGAGCCCGCCGCCGAAGCTTTCCCCGAGATAGCCGAGCCGGGGAGCCCCCGCGCCACTCTCGGGAGCCAGCTCCGGAACGAGTTCCTGCAGCGCCGACGCGGCGCACCACAGATCCGCCACGCAGTCGCCGATGACATATGTGTCACGCGACTCGATGCCGTGGCGGACATGCGCGTCGGCCACATCGGGGATGCCCGGCCGCAGACCGCGGCTCCCCATGCCGCGCACACAGGGCAGGATCGCGGCGGACCGGGGCAGAGGCGGCGGCAGATCGGGCCCCGGCTCCTGCCGGCCCCCGTACCCGTGGCCGATGACGAATCCGTGCTCCGCGGCACCCTCGGCGGGCAGGGCGAGCCAGCCGCCCAGTCGGACTCCACCCACGGAGGTGAATGTCACACCGTGGATCCGCAGCCCGTCCCGTTCGTCCTCCAGCGGTCCGATCTCCGGCTCCGTGGCGACCTTGCGGGCCTCGTCGTGGCGGGCTCGCCAGAAGGCCGCGAAATCGTCTGGGGCAACGGGCGCGGGGACGCTCAGGAGCTCGTCCCCCGTGTACCCGTAGGACGGATCAAACGGGAATTCATGCGCAAACGAAGGCATGATCACGACAATAGCGCCCCCTCCCCGGCGGTCCGATCCCTTACGAAATAGGTCACATCTCCTTCATATTCGCAAACGCCCCGTTTACCGTTTCACAGTTGAACATCCAGGTGTCGAGCGCGTTGCACGAGTGTGACCTAGCACCCCCTTGTGCATCTCTGAATCCGTGCCGCAGAGTGATGTATGCGCTTACAGGCAGCGCATACATCCGGATTGCTCAAGGAGGAGCCCTCCATGTCCCGCACCGCCAGAACCGCCTCGGTCGGTATCGCAGTCGCACTCGCATTCGGCATCACCGCATGTGGCAGTTCCGGTGGCGAAGACGTCGCCGCGGACAAGAAGCAGACGCTCACCGTCTGGGCCATGGGGGCCGAGGGCGAAAAGCTCGCGGATGTGGCGAAGGTCTACGAGAAGTCCCACCCGAACATCACCATCAAGGTGACCCCGGTCGGCTGGGACGTCGCCCACCAGAAGCTCGTCTCCGCGGCCGCCGCCGGCACCATGCCGGACGTGGCGCAGATGGGCGGCAGCTACATGGGCGAGTTCTCCGAGCTGGGTGTCCTGGAACCGGTGGACACCAAGACCTTCGACAAGAAGAACTTCTTCCCGTCCGGCTGGAACCAGGGCGAGGTGGACGGCACCACGTACGGCGTGCCGTGGTACGTCGACACCCGCGTCCTCTACTACCGCACCGACCTGGCCGAGAAGGCCGGCATCGACAAGGCTCCGACCAACTGGAAGGAGATGCAGGACCTCGCCACCGCGTACCAGAAGAAGGCCGGTACCAAGTGGGGCCTGTCCATCCAGCCCAGCGGCCTGGACACGGTGCAGAACTTCTACTCCTTCCTGTACTCGGCCGGCGGCGAGATCTTCAACGACAAGGGCGAGGCCGTCATCGACAGCCCCGACGCCGTCAAGGCACTCAAGGAGTACAGCTCGTACTTCGACAAGGGCCTCTCCAACAAGTCCGTGGCGCCCGGCTACGACGTCGTCAAGGACTTCGGCAACGGCCGCGTCCCGATGTTCTTCGGTGGCCCCTGGCACGTCACTCTGCTGAACGAGGGCCAGCCGCAGATCAAGGGCAAGTGGGCGGTGGCCAACGTCCCCGCCGACAAGTCCTCCGTCTCCATGGCGGGCGGCTCCTCCCTGGTGATCTCCAAGGACAGTGAGCACAAGGCCGCTGCCACGGAGTTCATCAAGTACCTGACCGACACCAAGGGCCAGGTCGACTGGTACGAGCGCACCAAGGACCTGCCCGCCAACACCGCGGCCTGGACCTCCGGAGCGCTCGCCGACGACGCCAACCTCCAGGTCTTCAAGAAGCAGATGGACACCGCCAAGGCCTCGCCCTCGCTCGCCAAGTGGACCGAGATCACCGACAAGGTCGACCAGGCCATCGCGAAGGTCACCCAGGGCAAGGCTTCCGCCGAGGACGCGCTGAAGACGGCGCAGTCCGAGATCGAAGGCCTCGTGAAGTAGGAGCCATGAGCACCATGACCGGAAAGGCCGCACAGCCGGCCAAGGTGCAGGCCGGGCCGGGGACCTCCCAGTCCCCGGCCGCCGGGCCCCAGGAGCGCCGGGGTCGCAAGAGGCCGTCGATGGGTGTGCAGAACGGGGCCGGCTGGCTGTTCTCCACCCCCTTCCTCGTCCTCTTCACCGTCTTCATGGCGTTCCCGATCCTCGCCACCCTGCTGATGAGCTTCACCGACTTCGGGCTGCGCAATGTCACGCACCCGCTGGACGCGAAGTTCATCGGCTTCGAGAACTACGTCAATCTGTTCGGCGACGAGAAGTTCCTCAAGTCGCTCTTCAACACGGCGTACTTCGTGGTCATCGGCGTCCCCCTGACGATCTGCCTCGGACTGGTCATCGCGGTGCTGCTGAACAACGGCATCGACCGGGCCCGGACCTTCTTCCGGGTCGGCTTCTACGCCCCGGTGGTCACCACGATCGTCGCCGTTGCCGTGGTCTGGCGGTTCGTCCTGGACCCGAGCGACGGACTGATCGCGGGCCTCTTCACCGAAGTGGGTCTCACCCCGCCGGACTTCCTCGGCTCCGAGACGCTGGCGATGCCCTCGATGATCGCCATGGCGGTATGGCGCAACCTCGGCACGGTCATGGTGCTTTTCATCGCCGGACTGCAGGCCATTCCCACCGAGGTACGGGAAGCCGCGAAGCTCGACGGCGCCGGTGCCTGGCACGAGTTCCGCAGGATCACCGTGCCCCTGCTCCGGCCGACGCTCCTCTACGCCACCGTCATCACCACCATCGGCTACCTCAACGTCTTCGAGGAACCATTCGTGATGACGCAGGGCGGACCCTCGGACTCCACCCTCACCGTCTCACTGAACATGTACCGCGAGGGCTTCAACTTCTTCCACATGGGCTATGCGAGCGCCATGGCGTATGTCCTCTTCGTAGTGATCATGGGCATCACTGTGCTCCAGCTCCGACTGCTGAAGGACAACACCAAATGAGCGCCACCCGTGCACCCGGCGGCGTCCCGACGGCGCGGCCGAAGGAGCCGATCAGGCCCCAGGGAGTGCAGAAGACCCGGAACCCGAAGCGGCTGCTGAACTACGTCCTCCTCGCGGTCGGCCTGCTGGTCATGTCCGCCCCGTTCCTCTGGATGGCCCTCTCGGCCTTCAAGACGTCGAGCGAACTGTCCGCCAGCCCGCCCGTGTGGATCCCCACCGAGTGGACCCTGGACAACTTCCGGGACCTGCTCGACAAGCTCGATCTGCCGTTGTACTTCATGAATTCCGTCATCGTGGCGGTGCTGGTCACCGTCTCGAACCTGGTGTTCTGCTCGATGCTCGGCTACGCCCTGGCCAAGTTGAACTTCGTCGGGCGCAACAAGATCTTCGGGCTGGTCCTGGGCGCCCTGATGGTGCCCGGCAACCTGATGCTGCTGCCGCTCTTCGTGCTGATGAGCAAGCTCCGACTGATCGACAGCTACGCAGGCCTCGTGCTGCCCTTCGCCGCAGGAGCCTTCGGTGTCTTCCTGATGCGGCAGTTCATGCAGTCGATCCCGGACGAGCTGCTGGAAGCGGCCCGGATGGACGGCGCCGGCGAGTGGTACATCTTCTGGCGGATCGTGATGCCGCTGGTGAAGCCCGCCCTCGCAACGCTCTCGATCTTCGCCTTCCTCGGCTCCTGGAACAACTTCGTCTGGCCGCTCATCGCGACCAACGACCCGGACAAATACACCCTGCCGGTAGCGCTCGCGACGTTCGCCACGGACCCCAACAAGGCCGGTGGCTCCAACGGCATGCTGATGGCCGGAGCATTCCTGGTTGTGCTGCCCGTGCTGATCCTGTTCATCGCACTGCAGCGGCACTTCACCCAGGGCGTCGCCACAGCGGGCATGAAGTAGCCCGCCCCACCGACTCGTACGAGGCCGCACCCCACACCCCCGCCGGCCACACCTCTTCACCCACCAGAAAGACATTTCGCGATGACTCACACCCAGGTCCCGTTCCCCGAAGGCTTCCTGTGGGGTGCCTCCACGGCCGCCCACCAGATCGAGGGCAACAACACCAACAGCGACTGGTGGGTCAAGGAACACGCCGCGGGCACCCACATCCAGGAGCCCAGCCTGGACGCCTGCGACAGCTACCACCGCTGGCACGAGGACATGGATGTGCTCGCCGGACTGGGCTTCACCGACTACCGGTTCTCCATCGAGTGGGCGCGCATCGAGCCGGCCGAGGGCCGGTTCTCCCGCGCCGAACTCGCCCACTACCGCCGCATGGTCGAAGGCGCCGTCTCGCGCGGCCTGCGCCCGATGATCACGCTGCACCACTTCACCGTGCCGCAGTGGTTCGAGGCGCGTGGCGGCTGGACCGCCGAGGGGGCGACCGAGCTCTTCGCCCGCTACGTCGCCGCCTGCGCACCGGTGATCGGCCAGGACGTCAGCCACGTCTGCACCATCAACGAGCCCAACATGATCGCCGTGATGGCCGGTCAGGCCAAGCGTGGCGACAACAGCTTCCCGCCGGCCGGCCTGCCGACCCCGGACGACGACACCACCCAGGCCGTCATCGCCGCCCACCACGCGGCCGTCAAGGAGGTCAAGGCGATCAACCCTGACATCCAGGTCGGCTGGACCATCGCCAACCAGGTCTACCAGGCCCTGTCCGGCGCCGAGGACGTCACCGCCGCGTACCGCCACCCGCGCGAGGACATCTTCATCGAGGCCGCCCGCGGCGACGACTGGATCGGCGTCCAGTCCTACACCCGTACCAAGATCGGCACCGACGGCCCGATCCCGACGGCCGACGGCGTCGAGCGCACCCTCACGCAATGGGAGTACTACCCGTCCGCGGTGGGCTACGCGCTGCGCCACACCGCCGAGGTCGTCGGCGGCGACGTACCGCTGATCGTGACCGAGAACGGCATCGCGACCGATGACGACAGCCGTCGCGTCGACTACTACACCGGAGCCCTGAACGAGGTCGCCGCCGCGCTGCAGGACGGCCTCAACATCCAGGGTTACCTGGCGTGGAGCGCCCTCGACAACTACGAGTGGGGCTCCTACAAGCCCGCCTTCGGCCTGATCGGCTGGGACCCGGAGACCTTCGAGCGGCTGCCGAAGCCGTCCGCCGTCTGGCTGGGCGAGATGGGCCGCACCCGCACCCTGCAGCGCATCGCCGACTGACGGCACCCCCTGGACCGGGAGCCACCTGACGGCCCCCTTCAGTACGGGAGCCGACGGAACCTGGCGGCCGCCGGTCCCCGTGCTGCTCCGTTCGGCGCGGTCGAAGCCCCACGGCTTCGGCCGCGGCGACGGCCACAACCGAAAACGGCGCCATCGGCGCAGCCATATCCGCCGCCGCCTCTCCGCGGCAGCATCGAGCACGCCACGAAATTCCCCCATCCCCCTTCTGCCACCGGGAGCTGGATCTTCATGGACCGTCGCACATTCATCAGCGTCGCCGGGACCGGGGCTGCCGCCCTGTCGCTGGGAGCCGTATCCGCGTCCTCCGCGAGCGCCGCGCAGTTCGCGCCATCGGCGGCCGCCGCGCCGGCCACTCGTTCCGTTCGATCCGCGCATGCCGCGCAACCTGTTCATGCCCTTGATACACCGCTGCTGCTGCGCTGGTTCCGCGATACGTATCACTCGATCGAGGCCATGACGACCGATCTCGGTCTGGCCACGGACAAGATCGATGTCAGTGGCTCCGGCGGCCCCGTCCAGTCCCGCCAGACGTCGCCCACCAATATCGGCTGCGGCCTCTGGTCGACCGTCGCCGCCGCCGGGCTCGGCGTGATCAGTGACGCCACAATGCACCGCAGGCTGGAACGCACCGTCCGGACCGTGGAGAAGCTGGAGCGCCACCACGGCTTCTGGCTCAACTGGTATGACGCCCACGACGGTTCGGTGCTGACCGAGTGGCCCGGCACCGGAGACCCGGTCCGTCCGTTCCTCTCCTCCGTCGACAACGCCTGGCTGATCACCGGCCTGCGCATCGCCGCCGACGCCTCACCCGCGCTGCGCCCCCGCGTCGCCCGGATCCTGGCGACAGCCGACTGGTCGTACTACTACACGCCGTACGACCCGGCCGACCCGGTCTCCGGCCCCGGCCAGCTGCGCGGCGGTTTCTGGCCTGATACGGAGGAACCCACCGGGCACCACTACGGCGCGCTCAACACGGAGCCCCGCATGGCCAGTTACCTGGGCATCGCGGACGGCTCGCTGCCCGCCGACCACTACTGGCACCTGCTGCGCACGATGCTTCCCGAGCACGAGCAGGAGCAGCATCCGCAGGGTTCGTACGTCGCCATGGACGGTATCCGGGTGTGGCAGGGCCACTACATGCACCGCGGCCGGAAGATCGTCCCCAGCTGGGGCGGTTCGATGTTCGAGGCGCTGATGGTGCCGTTGTTCGTGCCGGAGGCGGAATGGTCGCCGCAGTCCTGGGGTCTCACCCACCAGCGTTACGTCCGCAGCCAGATCGAACACGGCATGAAGGAAGCGGAGTACGGGTACTGGGGCTTCTCCCCCGCCAACATTCCCGAGGGCGGGTACCAGGAGTACGGCGTCGACGCCATCGGCATGCAGGTCGACGGCTATGCCTCCAATACCGATCGCACGTTCACCACGGACGGCGCTCCGCTGCCGCCCGCGTCGGCCTTCACCAACGGTGTGGTCACCCCGCACGCCTCGTTCCTCGCCCTGCCGTACGCACCGGGCGAGGCGGTCGCCAACCTGCGGGCGCTCGACCGCGACTTCGGCGCCTACCACGAGGGCTATGGCTTCCGGGACTCCGTCAATGTCCGTACCGGACGGGTCAGTGACTACATGCTCGCCCTCGACCAGGGCATGATCGCCGCGGCCCTGGCGCAGGCGATCCGCCCGGGGCTGCTGCAACGGCCGTTCCGGACGGGCGGGTTCCGGTCGAAGGTGCGTCCGCTGCTCGCCAGGGAGCAGTTCTCCATCTGACCCGCGGCGGCGTGAGCAACGGCGGTTTCTGGTCAGTTCCAGCCCTCGCGGTACACCGCCCAGTCGCCGTTCCGCGCCGCGAAGTCGACATAGAGCGCGACCCCGAACCGTTCCCGGCCGCGGTCCGTACGCCCCAGCCCCAGTCTGGTGCCGCGGACCGCGGCCGCGACCGTCTCCGCCGCCTCGTGGTGTCCGAGGTCGTCCTCGTGGAAGAACGGCAGTCCCATCAGCAGGTCGGTCCCCGGGGGCGTCACCTCCAGGGCCAGCGCGGTCTGCTCGGCGACGTAACCGCCGTACATGCCCTCCAGCGGCATCCAGGTGTCGTACGACATGACGGCGATCTGGTCGACGCGCCGCGCGACCTGCCCGAAGAACTTCTGCGACCACCACTTGGGACTGCCGCTGAGCGTGCCCACGACACTGTGTGCGGCGGGCAGCGGGTCGATCTGGTGGGCGGCTACGGAGAGCGGGACCCTGCGGGCCTTCGTGAGGGCGCGCAGGTCGTCGAGGAGCGAGAGGTAGTGCCGGTCGCCCGAGTGCAGGGGTTCGAGGTCGAAGTGGACCCCGTCGAAACCGGCATCGAGGATCTGACGCGCGGAGCCGACCACCGCGGTGCGGGACGCGGCCCGTTCCAGGTGCAGCCCGGCGGGCCCTTCCGTGGCGAGCACGTCCCCGAGCCAGGCCTGCACCCGGATGCCGGGCAGGGTGCGGTGGACGGCATCGAGCAGCCACCGCGCCTTCGGGTAAAGGGTCGCGGGCAGTGTGCCGTTGTGCTCCAGAGGTCCCGCATGAACGTACAGGTCCTTGATCCCGGTGCCGCGGATCCGGGCGGCGAACGCGGCGAGGTCCTTGTCGTTCTTACGCCCGTCGACCCAGGCGTGCCCGAGCCAGATGGCATCACGGCCGCGGGTACGGGTGTCGGCGCCCGGGTCGCCGCAATAGTTGAGCCGCAGGGTGACACCCGCGGCAAGCAGCGGAACCGCGATCACCAGCACAAGTCCCAGCGCGATCCGCCGCGGCCAGGTCCGCCACAACCGATTCCAGCGGAACCGGGCCGCCCTGTTCCGCACAGCGCCGGCCATGTCCTTCATACGCGAACGCACTCCGGTCACCCCCTGATTGTCGGTGTGCCGTGGCAGTATGACGGGCATGGTGTCCCACCGCCGAAAGGCCGATGCCCCGTAAGCGGCCCGGCGCGCTGCGCGCCGCCCAGCAGAGGACGCCCGGACGGCTGTCCGAGCCGGGCAGAATCCATCGGCTCTCCCTCCCCACCAGCGCCGCGATCCGTCGCGTGGAGCATGAGAGCGATCTGTACGAGATCTTCCCGGGGGTCACAGCAGCGGCCCTGGGACGCTGCTGCTCCTTCTTTCGTCTCCCCGGCCGCACGCTGTATCCCAGCCTCGCCGACTGCCCCTGCCGTGGCTGCTCGCTCGACGACGTGACCCATGCCCGGGATGTGCTGGGCGACATCCTGGCCGCGCTTGCACCACGGCCGCAGGCCGAGCTGGGGCGCCGGATCGCCCGGATCGACGCGCAGCTGCTGCGCCGGACCCTGTCCGATCCGCGCGCGCCCGGTCATCCGTGGCGGCGCGAGGCGTGGTGGCGGATGCGCCTGTACGACGGGGTCGTCGATCCCCCACGGCGCCCGCGGGAGGGCCCGGCGGCGGCGCCGGCTCCGTGACGGTCCCCCGGTGGATCGCCGGGTCGCGGGTGACTGAGGGTGGACATAGCCTCACACATGTGATGCAGCTCGTGAGCCGTACCCGGATTCCCATACCGGGCCGGGCCCTCGTCGCCGTGCTGGTGACGGTGTGCTGGCTGGCCCTTCCCGCTGCGTCGGCCGCTCGCGCCGACGACCCCGTCACGTTGTCCCGGGACGGCCAGATCACCGACAAGGTGGGTGCGCTCGGTGACCGCCGGGGCCAGGTGGCCACCGCACTCGACCGTCTCTACGCAGACCGGCGCATCCAGCTCTTCGTCGTCTATGTACGGGACTTCTCCGGCCGTTCCGCGCAGAACTGGGCCGATGAGACGGCCGACAAGAACGGTCTCGGTATCGACGACGCGCTGCTCGCCGTCGCCACGCACGACCGGCAGTACGCCTACACCGTGGCCCCGGGCTCCCGCCTCACCGACGCCCAGCTGCGTGACGTGGCGAGCACGGCCATCGAGCCGGCCCTCAAGCAGAACGACTGGGCGGGCGCCGCGATCGGGGCGGCCAACGGCTACGCCGCGGTAGTGGCCGGGAAGCCCGTGCCCACACCAACGATCACGCCCGGCATCGACGATCCCGGAACAGGCAGCTCCGGCGGGACGAGCACCGGGGACCTGGTCCTGCCCGTGGTCCTCCTCGGCGGGGCGGGAGCGGTCGCCGCCTACGCGTACACCCGCCGCAAGCGACGCGCCACGTCCCGCACCACGCCCGGGGCTGCCGGCTGGGGACAGGGCGCCGCGCCGGCGGGCGGGCCGCACCGGCCGCCGACTCCGTTGCCGGAGCTCGATGCCCATGCCAAGCAGGCGCTGGTGGAGACGGATGACGCGGTCCGCACCAGCGAGGAGGAACTCGGTTTTGCCAGCGCGCAGTTCGGGGAACAGGCCGCCGCCCCGTTCACCGAGGCTGTCGCGTACGCGAAAGGCGAGCTGACGACCGCGTTCCGGTTGCGTCAGCAGCTGGACGATGCGTTTCCGGAAGACGATGCGACGCGTCGCCGGATGCTGGAAGAGATCATCAACCGCTGCACGGGGGCCAATGCCCGCCTCGACGCCGTCTCCGCGGACTTCGACCGGCTGCGCGCGCTGGAACGCAACGCTGCACAGGCGCTTGCGACGGCCGAGACCGCGTTCCGTACGCTCGCCGGCCGGGTCTCGGCGGCCGAGACTGCCCTCACCGCGATGCGCGGCCGGTACGCGGAATCGGCCTGCTCCTCCGTCCCGGGCGACATCGAGCAGGCGAAGGACCGCCTCGTCTTCACGACCTCCAGCCTCAACCAGGCGAGGCAGGCGGTGGACGGGGGAAACAACGCGGCAGCCGCCGTGTACGTACGGGCGGCGGAGGGCGCGGTCGGTCAGGCGACCACACTCGTCGATGCCGTTGACCGGCGCGCCCGGGAGCTCGCGGAGGCGGCGGCCGCACTGCCGGCCGCACTCACCGAGACGGAGACCGATCTGGCCGATGCGGGCGGGTTGCTCGAAGGCACCACGGAGGGGGTGTCTACCGCGGATCTGCGGGGCCGGATCGCCCGCGCACAGTCGGTACTGGGCGACGTGAACAGAGAGCTGCAGGCCGGCCCCTACGACCCGATCGATGCACTGCGCAGGGTGGAGGAGGCCGATGCCGCGCTGGACGAGGCGCTGGCCGGGGCCCGCGAGCGGGAGCAGGGTGACCGTCGGGCCCGGTCCCTTCTCGACCAGGCGATGCTCACCACGCGCTCGGCGATTGCTGCCGCCGCGGACTACATCACGACGAATCGCGGGGCCGTCGGCAGCCAGGCCCGGACCCGGCTCGCGGAGGCCCAGCGGCGGCTGGAGCGGGCCCGGGAGCTGGCCGGCACGAACGATCCGCAGGGTGCGCTGGCCGAGACTCATCAGGCCGACTCGCTGGCCGGGCAGGCGCGGAGCCTGGCCGAAGAGGATGTGCGGGCGTACGGGAACCGGACCGGTCCGGGCGGTGTACAAGGAGGGGGCGGCGGGGTTGGCGGCGCGGTCCTCGGCGGGATCATCCTCGGCGGGCTCCTTGGCGGCGGCGGCAGGGGCTACGGAGGGGGGTTCGGCGGCGGATTCGGCGGAGGCGGAGGCGGCGGTCCCGGCAGCTTCGGCGGCGGGGGCACTCGCGGCCGGCGGGGTGGCGGCGGCCGCTTCTGAACCATCGGCAGAGCATGCATCGGGAGCGTTCCTACGGTCCGTACCGGCGTTCGTAGTGTCCATACAAAGGAGAGATGCCATGACCAAGCAGACCATCCTCGGCCGCGTCACTCAGCTGGCGAAGGCCAATATCAACGCGCTGCTGGATCAGGCGGAGGATCCGCAGAAGATGCTGGACCAGCTGATCCGCGACTACACGGCGAACATTTCGGAGGCCGAGCAGGCAGTGGCGGCGACCATCGGCAATCTGCGGCTGATGGAGCAGGACCACCGGGAGGATGTCGACGCGGCCGAGGAGTGGGGCGGCAAGGCACTCGCGGCCAGTCGCAAGGCGGACGAGCTGCGGGCCGCCGGGTCGGTGGCGGAGGCCGACAAGTTCGACAACCTGGCCAAGGTTGCACTCGGCCGGCAGCTCCAGTCGGAGAAGGAGGCGAAGACCGCGGAGCCGACCATCGCGTCGCAGACGGTGGTGGTGGACAAGCTCAAGTCCGGCCTGGATCAGATGAAGTCGAAGCTGACGGAGCTGAAGTCCAAGCGGGACGAGCTGGTCGCGCGCGCCAAGTCGGCCCAGGCGCAGAATCAGATGATGGACTCCGTCAAGAACATCAATGTTCTCGACCCGACCAGTGAACTCAGCCGTTTCGAGGACAAGGTGCGGCGGGAGGAGGCGAAGGCGATGGGCAAGCAGGAGCTCGCCGCATCGTCCCTGGACGCCCAGTTCGAGCAGCTGGACAGCCTGGGCGACAGCGCGGAGGTCGAGGCCAGGCTCGCCGCCCTGAAAACGGCCTCATGACCACCGCACCCGGAGCGCTCACCGCACTCGTACCACGTCCGGGTGTCAGAACATGCTCAGCAGCTGCTCGACCGTCCGCTCGGCAGCCGGCTGCCCGTCGGGCAGCCGCAGCTCGAACCAGACGGTCTTGCCGCGCGGTGTCCGCCTCGAACCCCAGGCCGCGCTCAACAGTCCGACCAGCTGCAGCCCTCGCCCTCCCTCGTCCGTGTCGCGCGCCCGGCGTCGCCGTGGCTGGACGAGACCCGCATCCCATACCTCGCACACGAGCGTACGGTCACGCAGCAGCCTGAGCCGGATCTCACTCTCGCCGTACCGCAAGGCGTTGGTCACCAGCTCGCTGACGAGCAGTTCGGTGGTGTCCACCAGATCGTCGAGGTCCCAGGCGATCAGTTGACTGCGGGCCAGTTCGCGGGCGCGGCCGACGGAGCGGGGTTCGCGCGGCAGCTGCCAGTCGCCGACCGCGTCGCTCGGCAGACCCTGGATGCGGGCCATCAGCAGGGCGATGTCGTCCTCGCCGTGCCGGGTGTCGAGGGTGGCCAGGACGTGGTCACAGACGTCCTCCAGCGGGAGGGCGGGCTCGACGAGAGCGTTGCGCAGCGCCTGCAGTCCTTCGTCGAGCGGGTGATCACGGGACTCGACGAGTCCGTCGGTGTAGAGGGCGAGGAGGGCGCCCTCCTTGAGTTCGACCTCGACTTCCTCGAAGGGTTCGCCGCCGACGCCGAGCGGCATCCCGGGCGGGACGTCGAGCAGCAGGGCCGGTTCCCCCGGCTCGACCACAACAGGGGGGAGGTGACCGGCGTTGGCGAAGGTGCACCGCCGGGTGACCGAGTCGTAGACGGCATAGACGCACGTCGCCAGGTAGACCTCGGACAGATCCGCGTCGCGGGACTTGTGGGAGGCCCTGGAGGGCCACTGGGCGCCGCCGCCCAAGCCGTCGGAGGCGGTGCTGCCGCCGGGGGTCCCTAGGCCGCGGGCGACCTCGTCGAGCGCGGAGAGCACTTCGGCGGGTTCCAGATCGAGGAGGGCCAGGGTCCTTACGGCAGTACGCAGTTCACCCATGGCAACGGCGGCCCGAAGCCCGCGGCCCATGACGTCGCCGACAACCAGGGCGGTGCGGTGTCCGGGGAGTTCGATGACGTCGAACCAGTCGCCACCCACCTCCGTCGCCGCGTTGCCGGGCAGATAGCGGCAGGCGATGTCGAGGCCCGCCGCCTCGGGGTCGCCGGGTGGCAGCAGACTGCGTTGGAGGATAAGGGCGCGTTCGTGCTCGCGCCGGTAGAGGCGGGCGTTGTCGATACAGACAGCGGCGCGGGCGGCCAGTTCGGTGGCGAGGGCGCGGTCGCGTTCGCCGAAGGGTTCGCTGCCCTTCGTACGGGAGAACTGGACGAGGCCGACGACGGTGTCGTGGGCGACCATCGGCACGGCGAGGGTGGACTGGACGAAGCCGCGGTCGTCTCCGGGGACGTTCTTGACCTGGCCGGTGCGCAGAGCGATGGCGCAGGGGGAGTTGAAGGGGTAGCGGTGGACGGCGCCCAGTGCGGGCGGGTCGGTGTGCCCCTCGGTCGCGATGCTGTCCGGGACGGTGACCGGCAGGGCGTCCGATACGGCGCTGGCGAAGGCGACACGGCGCAGTTCTGCGGAGCCGCCGACGGGCTCCTGACGGAGCGATCCCCAGCTGCCGGGGGGTGCCTCGTCGCCGGTGAGCAGCCCCTGGTAGAGGTCGACGGAGGCGAGGTCACAGAAGCCGGGTACGGCGACGTCGAGGAGTTCGCGGGCGGTGGTCTCCAGGTCGAGGGAGTTGCCGATGCGGGCGCTGGCCTCGTTGAGGAGGGCGAGGTTGCGGCGGGCGCTGGCGGCCTCGCGGGCGGCGATATGGCGGCGGGTGACATCGGTGGCCAGTCCGGCGATACCGACGGGCCGGCCTGCTCCGCTGTGCACGCGGTAGAGGTTCATGGACCAGTGGCGGCTCTCCGCGTCACCGGGTGCGGTGCCGACGAGCTGGAGATCGGTGACGGATTCTCCGGTCTCCAGGACCCGCTTGAGGGTGGCCGTGAGGCGCTCCGCCTCGGGGCGGGCGAGATAGTCGTCGACCGTGCGGCCGCGGTGGTCGTCGGCCTGGCCGCCGAAGACGGTGGCGAAGCGCTGGTTGGCGCGTACGACCGTGAAGTCCGTCCCGAACAACACGAAACCGAAGGGAGATTGGCCGAAAATGGCCTGCGATGCCGCCAGGTCCGTCTCGATACGGCGCAGGGCGCGGACATCAACGACGATGCAGAGCGCGGCCCGCTCCCCGCTCCCCGTCTCACTGGGCATCACATAGAGCTCGGCGAGCCCGTGGACGGCGTCTGCGCCCGGCATCCGGAAGGGGACGAGGCCCGTCCACTCCTTGCCGTCGAGTATCTCGCCGACCCGGCGATGGCCGTCGGTGCGCAGCTCGGAGGGCATGAAGGCCTCGACCGGGTCCTTGCCCACCGCTTCGTCTGCGGCAATGCCGAAGAGACCGGCGGCCCGGCGGCTCCACTGCTCGATCAGCCCGTCGGGGCCGATCGAGAAGGAGGCGACCCTGATGTAGTCATAGATCGAGCCAGGCGGGCTGCTCTGCCACACGACGTTGCCCGCTGTCCCAGGTATTTCGCTCACGCGACCGTCCCCTCCAGCTCACGCACCGGACCGGTCCTGCCCGCAGTATTCAGCACTACGGCCCTTACCGACACGGCGTTCACGATCACAGCACGGTCTCAGTCCCTTTCAGCCAGGCACTGACGGGTACTGCCCGAGCTTTGTGATCGCTGTGCGTCCCACCCCACTCCTAACCAGGGAGGGCCAGCTCGAACCACACCGTCTTGCCACTCTTTCCGCGCCGCGTCCCCCAGCGGCGAGCAGAACGGGCCACGAGCTGCAGCCCTCGGCCCCCTTCGTCGTCGGGCCCGGCAGCACGTTCGGTGGGCGGATCCGGAAGCGGATCGGAGACTTCCACAAGCAGTCCGGGACGAGCGTCCGGACCTTCGCCGTCGGGTTGGGGGCGCACGAGTCGTACGCCGATGGGGCCCGAGGTGTAGCGCATGGAATTGGTCACCAGCTCACTGACCAGCAGAACGGTCACATCACCAACCGTCGCGTCGAGCCCCCAGCCGCGCAGCGCCTCGTGGACCGCATGGCGAGCGGTGCGCGCGGCCCCCGGCACAGCCGGAAAGATCCACTCGGCGCAGTCGCCTTCGGCATCGATCACGCCGACCACTTCCCAAGACCAGCAACAGGGAACGTTCTGTTTAAGGGGACTAATCAGCACATACCCGATATTTGGGGTGGACTATCGCTGGAATCGACATGTGGGGCGTACGGGTGTAGGGCGGCATGCGCGCACGGAGGGGGCGCACGGTCAGTGGCGCGCGCCGTCCGGCAGGGGCCCGGTCGGGGCGTCCCGCCCCGGGGCGGTTCCGGCCGGCAGGCGACGCATGGCCTCGGTTACGGCGGGCAGGTCCTGGTCCAGCCAGTCGACCGCGTCACCCTCGCCCGGTCCGAGCCATCGCAGTTCGTCATGGTCCTCGAGCGGGGCGGGCACACCGGACACCAGCCGCGCCGTCCATACCTGAAGCACATATCCGGGCGCCAGCGGCCACTCGCCGGGGATGCGCTCCAGCGGCTCCGTCTCCACACCGAGTTCCTCGCGGAGTTCACGTACGAGTGCCTGCTCGCCGGTCTCCCCCGGCTCGAGCTTCCCGCCGGGCAGCTCCCAGCGGCCCGCCAGCTCGGGCGGGGCACTGCGGCGCGCGGCCAGCAGGCGCCCCTGGTCATAGACGGCCCCGGCCACCACCACGCGATCGTTCATACGCCGGAGCGTAACCCCCGGCGCGCGACGCACCGACCCGACCGCCCGCAACCACTCCGGCCCACTCCGACCCGGCCCCGCCCGCCGTCGACCGGCCCGTTCCCCCGGGCGGTGGTCAGGGAAGGTGGTCAGGGACGGGCGCTCTGCCCCAGGCGCTCCACCCAATAGAGCTGCTTGTGGCCGCGACGGTCGAGCTTGTCGGCGATCTTCTGCGCCTCGTCCTGCGTGGCATATCTGCCGACGCGGTACCTGTTGCCGTTGTCGTCCTGCCTTATCACCAGCCAAGGGAGCACGGCCCCGCCGTCGCTCATCGTGTCCCTCCCGAGCATTGCGCCCCTCCCCTGAACGGCGTGCACGACTCTAAGGATCCCCAGGAAACCGCAGTACGCATATGCCCGAGCGTACGCCTGACCTTCACGCAACGCATACGTAATTACACAAAGAGGCACCGATCCGGCCATCGCAAAGGGGGCGCAGTCGTCCTGATGCGCCCCCTGTACCACACGGATCACTTGCGCCGCTTACGCCTCCGTCTCCGCCGACGCCGACGCCGCTGCCGTCGCCGTCGCCGTCCGGATCGTCGGCATCGGCATGAGGACCGGACCGGCCGCCGGTTCCTTGCGGCAGACGTCCCCGCACTCCGCGTCCAACGAGCAGCAGAGCGAGCAGATCGGCCCCGACCGGACCGGGCAGTCGGCGATGTCCGGGAGCTCGTAGGCGGTGTCGCAGACCGCGCAGGTGTGGGTGGCGGTGATGTCCTCGATCTCGACGCACGGGCCGTTCACCGGGTTGGGGCGGGCCAGGTAGTACTTCCCCTTCGTCGCCCAGGCGATCAACGGGCAGAGGGTCAGGGAGAGTCCGGCCGCGATGAAGGTCGAGAACGCCTCTGCGTAGGCACCGAACAGTCCGAAGAAGGCGAGGATCGAGACGGTCGAGGCGATCACCATCGCGCCGAATCCTGCCGGGTTCACCGCGTACAGATAAGCGCGCTTGAACTCGATGTACCGCGGGCTCAGCCCGATCCTCTTGTTGATGACCAGGTCGGCGGCGACGGCCGCGATCCAGGCGATGCCCACGTTCGAGTAGAAGCCCAGCAGCTTGTTGAGGGCCGCGAACATGTTCATCTCCATCAGCGTCAGCGCGATGGCGAGATTGAGGAAGATGTACCAGACCCGGCCCGGGTGCTTGTGGGTGATTCGCGAGAAGAAGTTCGACCAGGACAGCGAGCCGCTGTAGGCATTGGTCACATTGATTTTGATCTGCGACACGATCACGAACAGACACGGCAGCTGTAGTTCTTGATCGGTAGGGCATCGTTGCTGGTCAGGCGGTTGTGGCGGCGGTGATGTTGTTCCAGCGGCGGTGGGCTTCGGC
>NZ_JBEXID010000040.1:0-69020 GCF_040608395.1 Streptomyces sp. NPDC005181 | reverse complement strand
ACGGACCTCTTCCATCTCCTCAGGAGTCACACCTGAAAGAAGATCACAATCTATCCGACGAGGAGCACTTGGGGTACCTAACAAAGCCCTACTAGGCGCGCTGGCAGGTCGGGCACCAGAAGAGGTTGCGGGCCGCCAGGTCCGCCGTGCGGATCTCCGTGCCGCAGATGTGGCACCCCTGCCGAGCCCGCCGGTACACGTACACCTCGCCCCCGTGGTCGTCCACCCGCGGCGCCCGCCCCATCGCCTCCGGCAGGTGCTCCGGACGCACCGTGTCGATCCGGTTGTTCCGTACGCCCTCGCGCATCAGCGTCACCAGGTCCGCCCAGATCGCGTCCCACTCCGGACGGGTGAGGTCCTTGCCCTGGCGGTACGGGTCGACGCCGTGCCGGAACAGGACCTCTGCCCTGTACACATTGCCGACGCCCGCGATGACCTTCTGGTCCATCAGCAGCGCGGCCACCGTGATGCGGCTGCGCGAGATCCGCCGCCAGGCACGTTCGCCGTCCTCATCGGTCCGCAGCGGGTCCGGGCCGAGCCGGTCGTGTATCGCACGCTTCTCGGGTTCCGTGATGAGGGCGCAGGTGGTCGGGCCGCGCAGGTCCGCGTGGTGGTCGTCGTTGGCCAGGCGCAGGCGGACGGTGTCCGTGGGCGGCGGAGCCGGTGTCGTACCGAAGTGGAGCTTGCCGAACAGGCCGAGGTGGATGTGGATCCACCCGGCGTCCTCGAAGCCGAGGAACAGGTGCTTGCCGTGCGCGTCGACGCCGGTGAACCCACGGCCGTCGAGAAGCGCCGCGCTGTCCGAGAACCTGCCCTGCGGGCTGCTGACCCGCACGGGCCCGCCCGCGAACCGGTCGCGGTGGTCCGCGGCCAGGCGGTGGATCGTGTGTCCCTCGGGCACGGCGGCGGCTCTCCTCGGTGACGGGGGATACGGAGAAATGGCTGTGCCGCCGGGCAGGCCGGCGGCACGGGGAGTGGGAAGGTCAGCCCTGCTGCGGGTGGTGGGCCGGGATCGGGGGAAGCTCGCCCGTCGTCTCGTACGCCGTCAGCATCGCGATCCGGCGGGTGTGACGCTCCTCACCCGAGTACGGCGTGGCGAGGAAGATCTCGACGAACTTCGTCGACTCCTCCACCGTGTGCATGCGGCCACCGATGGCCACCACGTTGGCGTTGTTGTGCTCGCGGCCGAGCGCGGCGGTCTGCTCGCTCCAGGCGAGTGCGGCGCGTACGCCCTTCACCTTGTTTGCGGCCATCTGCTCGCCGTTGCCGGACCCACCGATCACGATGCCGAGGCTGCCCTCGTCCGCGGCCGTCTTCTCGGCGGCGCGCAGGCAGAACGGCGGGTAGTCGTCCTGGGCGTCATAGATGTGGGGGCCACAGTCGACGGCTTCGTGGCCTTGGGCCGTGAGCCACTCGACGAGGTGGTTCTTGAGTTCGAAGCCGGCATGGTCTGAGCCGAGGTACACGCGCATGCGTCGAGTGTGGCATGCGGATCGCGGGGTAGCCGTCATCGGGGTCGGGACCCTCCGGGCCGGTCCCGTGCGGAGCCCATGTGCGGAGAGTGTGTGCGCCATTCCACACGGGCAACGATCCGGACAACGATCCGGAAGAGGAGGTTCCGCTTCCGGATTCCGCGGGCTTCAATGCCTGGAACTCGCCGCCCCACCACCCTGCGACGGCGCAGCCACGGAACCGAGTGATCCAGAACGTAAGGATTCGATCCATGACGCAGACGACCCTGGCAGGGCCGGGCCACCAGCCCGGTGAGCCGGGCCGGGCGGACAAGCCGGGCTCCTCGGACGGGCTCCAGGCCGGTCTCAAGAACCGTCACCTCTCGATGATCGCCATCGGCGGGGTGATCGGCGCGGGCCTCTTCGTGGGCTCCGGCGCCGGTATCGCCGCCGCGGGACCGGCCATTCTGCTGTCGTACGCGCTGGTCGGCCTCATGGTCGTCTTCGTGATGCGGATGCTCGGCGAGATGGCCGCGGCCCGGCCCAGCTCGGGCTCCTTCTCCGCCTACGCCGACCAGGCCCTCGGCCGCTGGGCCGGCTTCTCGATCGGCTGGCTGTACTGGTTCTTCTGGGTCGTGGTGCTCGCCGTCGAAGCCACGGCGGGTGCCAAGATCCTGGAGGGCTGGGTGCCGGGCGTCCCGCAGTGGGCGTGGGCGCTGATCGTCATGGTGGTGCTCACCGCGACGAACCTGGTCTCGGTCAGTTCGTACGGGGAGTTCGAGTTCTGGTTCGCCGGGATCAAGGTCGTGGCGATCGCCGCGTTCGTGGTCGTCGGGCTGCTCGCCGTCTTCGGACTGCTGCCCGGTTCGGACAACCCGGGTTCGGGGCTCGCGCATCTCACCGACAGCGGCGGGTTCTTCCCCCACGGTCCGGGCGCCATCCTCACCGGTGTGCTCATGGTCGTCTTCTCGTTCATGGGCAGCGAGATCGTGACGCTGGCCGCCGGCGAGTCGGAGAACCCGCAGCGCGCCGTCCAGAAGGCCACCAACAGCGTGATCTGGCGGATCGCCGTCTTCTACCTGGGCTCGATCTTCATCGTGCTGACGCTGCTCCCGTGGAACGACGCGTCGATCCTCAAGGACGGCAGCTACGTCGCCGCACTGAACTCGATCGGCATTCCGCACGCCGGCCAGGTGATGGACGTGATCGTGCTGACGGCCGTGCTGTCCTGCCTCAACTCCGGCCTCTACACGGCCTCGCGGATGGCGTTCTCGCTCGGCGAACGCGGTGACGCGCCGAAGGCGTTCGCCCGGACGAACAAGCGGGGCGTGCCGCGGGCGGCCATCCTGTCCTCCGTCGTCTTCGGCTTCGTCGCCGTGTTCTTCAACTACCAGTGGCCGGACACCGTCTTCCAGTTCCTGCTGAACTCTTCCGGTGCCGTCGCCCTGTTCGTCTGGCTGGTCATCTGCTTCACCCAGCTGCGGATGCGCGGCATCATCCTGCGCGAGGCGCCGGAGAAGCTGGTCGTGCGGATGTGGCTCTTCCCGTATCTGACCTGGGCGACCATCGCGATGATCTCGTTCGTGCTGGTCTACATGCTGACCGACGACAGCGGCCGTGAGCAGGTGCTGCTCTCGCTGCTCGTCGCGGCAGTCGTGGTGGCGATCTCGCTGGTGCGTGAGGTCCGTCAGCGCAAGGCGGGAGCGGCCGCGGTCACGGCGGACACGTCCGCCGACGCCTGATCGAGCCCGTCCTTACCTGACGGCCGCTGTCAGGTATACCGGGGAGGCTCTCTCCTGCCGCAGATGTCACCGGGCGAACGGAGAGCCTCCCCCTGAACGACCCGTTGCCTGCCCAGATCACCTTCCGCCCCGGCGACCCCGGATATGCGGAGGAACTGGCCGGGTTCCAGACCGGTTTCACGCTCCGGCCCGGACCGATCGTCGGCGTCACCCATGCCGACGCGGTCCGGGCCGCCGTCGTGTACGCCGCCGGGCGCGGGCTGCCCGTCGCCGTGCAGGCCACCGGGCACGGACATGGCGGCGGTACGGGCGCTGTACGCGCAGGTGTCCGGGGTCCTGGAGCCACTGCCCGCGGGCCGGCCGCTGAACTTCTCGGTCGGCGGCAAGGACCGTACCGAAGCACTCCATGACGAGCGGACACGGAAGAGGCTCGCCGGTCTGGTGTCGCAGTACGACCCGGCGAGCCTCTTCGGAACGGTTTACGAGAACGCGTGAGACGCGTGAGCCTCCGTCAGCCGCGGCGGCCGACGAGCTTCCAGGCGGCGGGCAGCGCGCCCATCGCCAGCGCCGCCTTCAGCGCGTCACCGAGCAGGAACGGCACCAGGCCGGCCGCGATCGCGGCGCTCGCCGACATGCCGGTGGACAGCGCCAGGTACGGGACACCGACCGCGTAGATGATCGCGGAGCCGAGCACCATGGTGCCGGCGGTGCGCAACACGGAGCGGTCGCCGCCGCGGCGGGCGAGACCGCCGACCACGGTGGCGGCGAGGAGCATGCCGAGGACGTAACCGAACGAGGCGCCGCCCGCACCGGAGCTGCCGCCGGCGAACCACGGCATGCCCGCCATGCCGACGAGCGCGTACACGGCGAGGGAGAGGAAGCCGCGGCGGGCGCCGAGCGCGGTGCCGACGAGGAGCGCGGCAAAGGTCTGGCCGGTGACGGGGACCGGGGAGCCGGGGACCTGGACGACTATCTGCGCGGCGATGCCGGTGAGCGCGGCGCCGCCGACGACCAGGGCCGTGTCGACGGCGTAGCGGTGCCTGACGGCGGGCAGCAGGTCGGCGAGGACCGCTCCGGTACGGACGGGGGCGGCAGCAGTGCTCATCGGGACTCCGCGGTGGTGAGGGCAGGTGGGGACAGACTGAGGCCGACGTTAGCCCACGGGTTAACGCTCGATCACCATCAGCCACCCACAAAGCGGCGGTTGGCGGATTGGTGGGGTTCACACAAAGGCCGGTACGCAATCACGTGACGGCGTGATGCTCGTCACTGAGGTGAGGGCCTGGAGGGGGCCGCCCGACGGACCGGGTCTCACAGCGTGAGACTGTAGGTTCCCCATAAATTATCCGAGAGTGACCCGCACCCATGCACGGCGCCCCTCCCCCCACGCAGCAGGAACCGCTCTCGCACGGGCTGAAGCAGCGCCATCTGACCATGCTCGGCCTGGGCGGGGTGATCGGCGCCGGGCTCTTCGTCGGTTCGGGTGCCGGGATCGCCGTCGCCGGGCCGGCCATCGTCGTGTCGTATCTGATCGCGGGCGCGCTCGCGATGCTGGTGATGCGCATGCTCGGCGAGATGTCGGCCGCGATGCCCGCCTCCGGTGCCTTCTCCGTCCATGCCGAGCGGGCGCTCGGCCGCTGGGCCGGGTTCAGCGTGGGCTGGCTCTACTGGTTCCTGCTGGTGGTGGTCCTCGCCGTGGAGGCGACCGCCGCCGCACAGATCGCCCACGGCTGGGTACCGGCCGTGGACCAGTGGGCGTGGGTGCTGGCCTTCATGGTGGTGTTCACCGTCGCCAATCTGACCGCGGTGAAGAACTTCGGCGAGTTCGAGTTCTGGTTCGCCGCGCTCAAGGTCGCCGCGATCGTGATCTTCCTGGTGCTCGGGGTGCTCGCCGTGTTCGGTCTGCTCCCGGACACCGATCCGGTCGGGCTGTCCCATCTCACCGGGCAGGGCGGCTTCCTGCCGAACGGCTGGGGCGGCGTCGTCTCCGGTGTACTGACCGTCGTCTTCGCATTCGGCGGCCTGGAGGTCGTGACGATCGCGGCGGCCGAGACCGACAACCCGGCGCGCGCGGTGGGACGCGCGGTGCGCAGTGCGGTCGTGCGGATCCTCTTCTTCTACGTCGGATCCATGCTGGTGATCGTCACGGTGCTGCCGTGGACCGCACAGCAGGCCGGACTGAGCCCGTACGTCAAGGTCCTCGACGCGATCGGGGTGCCGTCGGCCGGGCAGATCATGAGCATCGTGGTGTTCGTGGCACTGCTCTCCGCGCTGAACGCCAATCTCTACGGCGCGTCCCGGATGGTCTTCTCGCTGGCCGAGCGCGGTGAGGGGCCGCGCGGGCTGCTCAAGGTGTCGGGGAGCGGTGGCGGGGGCGGGGTGCCGCGGCGGGCGGTCCTCGCCTCGGTCGCCTTCGGCTTCGTCTCCGTACTGCTCAATCTCAGGTGGCCCGACTCCGTCTTCCTCTATCTGCTCAACTCGGTCGGCGCGGTGCTGCTGTTCGTCTGGGGCCTGATCGCCGCGTCGCAGCTGCGGCTGCGGCGCCGTCTCGAGCGCGAGGCACCCGAGGCGCTGGCCCTGCGGATGTGGTGCTTTCCGTGGCTGACCTGGGTGACGCTGGCCGCGCTCGTGGCCGTACTCGTGCTGATGCTGACCGATGACGCGGCGCGCCCGCAGGTGCTGTGGTCGGCGGGGGCGACGGGTCTGGTGCTGCTCGTCGCGGGGGCGCGGGAGCTGCGGGACCGGCTCCGGGCCGGACCTGGTGGATCCGTCGCCGGATAGGTGCACAGGGTGCGTACCCAGGTGTTCACCGGGTGGCGTTGTTCATGGCGGTCTTCCTCGGCACGAACCTGGCCGCCGTGAAGAACTTCGGCGAGTTCGAGTTCGAGTTCGAGTTCGAGTTCTGGTTCGCCTCGCTGAAGGTTGCCGCGATCATCGTCACCCTCGTGCCGTGGGACGACCCGAAGGTCGCGACGGTCGGCCCGTTCTACGCGACCCTCGACCACCTGGGCATCAGCGGCGCCGCAGAGATCATGAATGTGGTCATCCTGATCGCTCTGCTCTCCGCGATGAACGCGAGCATCTACGGAGCTTCGCGGATGGCCTGCTCGCTGGTCGCCCGCGGCCAGGGCCCGAAGCGGCTCGGCCGGGTCACCTCCGGCGTGCCGCGCACCACGGTGCTCATCTCGTCCGTCTTCGGCTTCCTGTGCGTGCTGCTGAGCTACTGGCGGCCGGACGATGTCTTCCCCTGGCTGCTCAACATGATCGGCGCGGTGATCCTGGTCGTCTGGATCTTCATCGCGGTGTCGCAGCTGCTCCTGCGCCGTCGGCTGGAGCGCGAGGCCCCCGAGAAGCTCGTCGTGCGGATGTGGCTGTTCCCGGTGGGGACGCTGCTGGCGCTGGCGGCCATGACCGGCATCTTCCTGCTGATGCTCCGCCAGCCCGGCACGCGTGACCAGCTGCTGGCGACCGGCGCGCTGACCGTCGTACTGGCCGTCATCGGTGTCGTACGCCAGCGACGGGTCGCGACCGTCAAGGACTGACGTCGGGGGCGCACGGCACGTTGAGGGAGAGCAGTGCGCCGCCCTCGTCCCCCAGCTGCACCTCGCTCACCGCCGCGTTGCGCAAGTGCGGAAGGACCCGGCGGTAGGCGCCGAGCGGGATCGACAGCAGTTCGCACAGCACCAGCCGCAGCAGCGTGTTGTGGGCGACGACCAGCACCCGCTGTCCAGGATGGAAGTGCGCGATCCGGCGCAGCGCCGCCGTCCCCCGGGCCGCCGCCGTGCGCGGGTCCTCGGCCCCGGGGAAGGGATGGGTCACCGGGTCGGCGACATACGCCTCGGCCCAGGTCGGGTCCTCGGCGGCGAACTCGGCGAGGGTGCACCCCTCCATCGCCCCGAAGTCGCACTCGCGCAGATCGTGTTCGCGCCCGGGTACGAGGCCGAGCGCCCGGCAAGCGGGTTCGGCCGTCTCGATGGCGCGGGAGACCGTCGACGTCCAGATCGCGTCGACGGGATGCCGGACCGCCCAGCGCGCCAGCTGCTCGGCCTGGCGGCGGCCCTCGTCGGTGAGTGCGACGTCGCTGACTCCGGCGTAGCGGTTCTCGGCATGCCAGACGGTCTGTCCGTGCCGGACGAGCAGCAGGGTCGTGGGGAAGGTGGTCATCGGCTCTCCGTTCGGGCCCGGGCGTGGGCGGCGAGCGCCCCGGGCAGCCGGCCCCGCCGTTCCAGTTCGTCCCCCAGCTTGAGGTACAGCTCGGTGTGACGGGTGGTGCGCGCCGGATCCGGGCGCAGGACCTCCCCGATTCGGCCATGTGTCCGCCGAGCGGAAGGCCGGTGACGAGAGCGCGCGGGACTGCCTGCGGCCCTGGGCCGAAGGGCTGATCACGTTCTCGCCCTTCCTGCCGTTAGCCTGCTCTTGCGTATAGGTTGCAATAACAATAGAACGGCAGTTGGAGGGTTCGCCCCATGGCCACGTACACACTCCCGGAACTCCCGTACGACTACGCGGCGCTCGAACCGGTCATCAACCCGCAGATCATCGAGCTCCACCACGACGAGCACCACGCCGCTTACGTCAAGGGCGCCAACGACACGCTGGAGCAGCTGGAAGAAGCACGTGACAAGGAGGCCTGGGGCGCCGTCAACGGCCTGCAGAAGAACCTTGCGTTTCACCTTTCCGGCCACATCCTGCACTCGATCTACTGGCACAACATGAGCGGCGACGGCGGCGGCGAGCCCCTCGCGGCGGACGGTGTCGGCGACCTCGCGGCCGCGATCACCGACTCCTTCGGTTCGTACACGGGCTTCAAGTCCCAGCTGACGAAAGCCGCGGCCACCACGCAGGGTTCCGGCTGGGGGGTGCTCGCGTACGAGCCGGTCAGCGGCAGGCTGATCGTCGAGCAGGTCTACGACCACCAGGGCAACGTGGGCCAGGGCTCGGTCCCGATCCTGGTCTTCGACGCCTGGGAGCACGCCTTCTACCTCCAGTACAAGAACCAGAAGGTCGACTTCATCGAGGCGATGTGGCGCGTCGTCAACTGGCAGGACGTGGCGAAGCGGTATGCGGCCGCCAAGGAGCGCGCCGACGTTCTGCTGCTCGCCCCCTGACCCGGGCGCACGGACGTCCTGCCTCGTGATCGTCTTCTCAGCCTTCACCCGGCAGGCGGATGAACGGGGAGCCCCCGCGAGGACGTGACTCGCGGGGGCTCCCCCATGCCCACACACTTAGCTTGTTTGCTAATTAGCTCATGTGCTAAACATCTGACATGGCAACGACCGATGACGAGGCGAGCGCCTTCCGCGCCCTCGCCGATCCGACCAGGCGCCAGATCCTGGAGGACCTCCGAGGCGGCGAACTGGCGGCCGGGGAGATCGCGGCCCGGTTCGCGATCAGCGCACCGTCCATCTCCCGCCACCTCGGTGTACTGAAGGGCGCCGGCCTGGTCACCGAGCGCCGTGACGGCAACCGCATCCTCTACTCGCTGGCCGAGGACCGGCTGGCGACCAGCATCGGACGGTTCCTGAGCTCCGTCTGCCCCGAGCAGATCGTCCTGCGCCACACCAAGTGGCGGTCCGCCACGCAAGAGGAAGGCGGCACATCGTGATCCAGCCCCGACTCTCCAGCGTCATCGAGCGGCGCCTCCTGGTGAACTACCGGGTCGCCCCGGACACCGCCGCCCGTCTGCTGCCCGCCGAACTGCGGCCCCAGTTGGTACGCGGCCACGCCGTCGCCGGCATCTGCCTCCTGCGCCTGGGCTCCGCCCGCCCCACGTGGGCGCCCCCACCGGTGGGTCTGCGCAGCGAGAACGCCGCGCACCGCATCTCCGTCGAGTGGGACGGCCCGGACGGCGTCGAGACCGGCGTCTACATCACACGCCGCGACACCGACTCACGGCTCAACTCCTGGGCGGGCGGGCGCATTTTCCCCGGTGAGTACGGCCGCGCCGACTTCACGGTGCACGAGACGCCCGACGAGGTACGGGTCGCTCTCGCCACCCGGGACGGCGAGGTTCGGGTCGACGTCACGGCCGAGGTCACCGACGAACTGCGCGGCAGTGAACTCTTCACCGATCTCCAGGAGGCATCGGACTTCTTCCGTGCCGGGGCCAGAGGCCTGTCCCCGACGGCTTCAGGCCGCCGTCTCGACGCCATGGAACTGGACACGGACGCGTGGCAGGTGGAGGCCGGGCGGGTCCGATCCGCGCGGTCGTCCTTCTTCGACGACCCGGACCGTTTCCCGCCTGGCACCGCAACCCTGGACAGCGTCCTGGTCATGCGCGACGTCGCCGCCCGCTGGCGCCCGCTCCCGACGAGGGCCACGGCCCGCCGCTGACGCGCAGTGGCCATCGGCCCGTCGTGTCCCTCGGCGCCGGCGGTCCGTACCGGTGGCGCCGGCGTCGGCCCGGCCGCGACCGGCTCGGTGAACCGGCGCTCGCCCCGTACCTTGCGCCGGCGTCATGGCATCGGCCCTCCTCGGCATCGAGCGAGCCCCGAAAAAACGTATGTCCTGCGGGGTGAATGCGATGATGGACGCCATGAGCCCGGTCCCCGCCGACCCCACCGCTGTGCACCCCATGCCCGGACAGCCGCGCGTGGTCCTGCTGAAGCCCCTGGTGACGTCGGAGCTGATCGAGGTCGGCGCCTACTCGTACTACGACGACCCCGATGACGCGACCGCCTTCGAGACCCGCAATGTGCTGTATCACTACGGCCCGGAGAAGCTCGTCATCGGAAAGTTCTGTGCGCTCGGGACCGGAATACGGTTCCTCATGAACGGCGCCAACCACCGTATGGACGGCCCCTCCACGTTCCCGTTCCCCACGATGGGCGGCTCCTGGGCCGACCACTTCGACCTGCTCACCGGACTGCCGAACCGGGGCGACACCGTCGTGGGCAACGATGTCTGGCTCGGCTACGGCTCGACGGTCCTGCCGGGTGCGCGGATCGGACACGGCGCCATCATCGGTGCCGGCTCGGTCGTCGTCGGCGACGTCCCGGACTACGGCATCGTCGGCGGCAACCCGGTGCGGCTGATCCGTACCCGCTACGACGACGAGACCGTCACCCGGCTCCTCGCCGTCGCCTGGTGGGACTGGCCCATCGAGCTCATCACCCGGCACATCCGCACGATCATGTCCGGCAGCGTCGACGCACTCGAAGCGGCTGCCCAGGAGGGGACGTCATGACCATCACCGTTCAGGGACTGGCGTACTACCCCGTCAAGGGCTGCGGGCCGGTCCCGGTCGACCGGGCGGAGATCACCGGGACCGGTCTCGCGCACGACCGTACGTTCATGGTGGTGGACGCCGAGGACGGCGCGTTCCGCAGTCAGCGGACACACCCCGCGATGGCTGCAGTCAGGGCCGAAGTCCTGGACGGCGGCGCCGTGTTGGCTCTCTCCGCGCAGGACCTGGAGCCCCTGAAGCTGCACGTCGACCTGGACGGCCCGCGCCGCGCGGTCAGTATGTTCGACCGTCCGCTCGGCGAGGCGTGCGACCAGGGGGACGCGGTCGCCGAGTGGTTCTCGGAGGTGCTCGGTGCGAGGTCCCGGCTGGTACGGGTCGCGCCCGGCTTCGACCGGGACGGCTGGGGCGAGACCCCCGGCAAGGTCGCCTTCGCCGACGCCCATGCCGTGCTGGTCGCCTCCACCGCGTCGCTGGCCGGCCTCAACGCCCGTATCGAGGCCCGGGGTGACGCGGCCGGCGTACCGATGGACCGGTTCCGCCCGAACATCGTCCTGTCCGGCTCCGACGAGCCGCACTTCGAGGACCGGGTACGCCGGATGGTCATCGGATCGGCCGAACTGGCCTACTCCGTCAGGGCAATGCGGTGCAACGTCCCGCTGGTGGACCAGTCGACCGGCCTCCGGGCGGGCCCGGAGCCGGTCCGTACCCTGGCGACGTACCGCCGCGAACCCGACTACGGCAACAAGGTCAGCTTCGGCGTGAAGAACGCGGTGATCCGCGAAGGTGTGGTGGCCGTCGGTGACCCGGTCGAGATCACGAGCCGGCTCGACGCCTGACGGTTCCGCCCGTCACCCCGCGAAGGACATCCTCGGTCGCTCACCTCTGGCGAGCCGTCAGGCGAGCGAGTCGATCCAGCGTTCCAGCCGGCGGCCCTCGGCGGCCATCAGTTCAGGATCGCGGAAGGTGTTGGTGAGCAGCGAGATCCCCTGGTAGGCGGCGATCAGAGCGACCGCGAGTTCACGGGAGTCACTGCGGCCCATCGCCTGGAACTGCTGCTCGACCCAGTCGAGCAGCACCTGAATGACCTGGGCGACCGACTGGTCGAGACCGTCGGCCCTCTTGTCGAGTTCCGAGGCCATCGTTCCGGTCGGACAGCCGTACCGAGCCGTGAGCTCGCGCTGCTCGACCCAGCCGTTCAGGAGTGCCTTGAGCCTGTCCTGGGGCGCGGGAAGCTCGTCGAGCACGCCGATCATCGACCTCAGGCTCTGTGCGTGCGCGTCGATCGCCGCCTCGACGAGCTGATCCTTGGTCTTGAAGTAGTAGTAGACGTTGCCCAACGGGACGTCGGCCGCTCGCGCGATGTCGGCGATCGTGGTCTGTTCGACACCTTGCTCGTGCAGGACCTGGGCCGCGGCGGCCGCCAGCCTTTCCCGCTTGCCCGACGGCTGCCGGACACCTTTTGAGTGAGTCACCTGACTAACTGTAGACGGGCGACAGGCGACCGGCTATGGTCATGACTAAGTCAGCCAACTAACTAACTCGGGGGTCCTCATGATCGTTGCAACGGGTGCGACCGGAAACGTCGGGCGGGAGCTCGTGCGGATTCTCGCCTCGGCCGGTGAGCAGGTGACGGCTGTCTCCCGGCGGCCTCCGGCGCATCTGCCCGACGGCGTGCAGCACCAGCGGGCCGATCTTGCCGAACCGGAGAGCCTGCGCACCGCGCTCGACGGCGCCGACGCACTGTGAAACCACTGCCCGGCTCGGTGGAGGCGTTCCTCGCCGAGCCGCTCCTCGCCACCTTGACCACCATCCGGCCCGACGGCTCGCCGCACGTGGTGCCCGTCCGCTTCACCTGGGACGGCGCCGCCGGCCTGGCGCGCGTCATGACGATGGCCTCCTCGCGCAAGGCCAGGAACCTGGTCGCCGCTCCGGGCAGCCGCGCCGTCCTCTGCCAGGCGGCGGGCTTCCGCTGGATCACGCTCGAAGGCACCGCCACGGTCCGTGCCGACCCGCTCCGCGTGGCCGAAGGCGTGCACCGCTACACCGCACGGTACGGGTCGCCGCCGCCCGAACCGCCGGACCGGATCGTGGTCGAGGGGGCATCGCGTTCAGCGAGACCATCGTCAAGCCGATGTCCTGGCAGGAGCTCCCGGAAGGTGGCCGTCCGCTCTTCGAGGCGATGAAGACGCAAGGAGTGGGTGAGTCCATGATCCTCGACGACAACGCCTTCATCGAGCAGACGCTGCCCGATACCGTCGCCACCCCTCTCGACCAGCGCGACGTGGACATCTATCTCAGGCCGTATCCCACCAGGGAAAGCCGCCGTCCGTTGCTGCAGTGGCCGCGATCGATGCCGCTGGGCGGCGAACCCGCGGACGTCGTGGCCAGGATCGAGGCGTACGACGCATGGCTGGCGACCAGCGCGGACGTGCCGAAACTGCTGCTCACCTTCGAGCCCGGACCGGGAGCCATGACGGGCCCGGAGACTGTCGACTGGTGCGCGGCGAACATCGCCGGCCTCGAAATCGAGCACCACGACGTGGCCGCCGGACACCACAGTCCGGAGGACCATCCGCTGCTGATCGCCACAACCGTCGCGGCATGGGCGGACCGCCACGAACTCCGCTGAACGGTCTGGCTGTTGCCCCTCCGGAGCCGATTGCCGGACCCGTCCGGATGCTCCACCGGGTGGCCGGGCAGCTGCCGAAGCCCGCCCAGCTGTACGCGTGACGCAGCGCGGTGCGGGTTCCGGGCAGTGGCCGGAACCCGCACCGGGTGGGTAGGTCAGTCGAAGATCGGGCCCTGCGTCCGGGTCCGCTTGATCTCGTAGAAGCCCGGGATCGACGCCACCAGCAGCGTGCCGTCCCACAGCTTCGCCGCGTCCTCACCCTTCGGGGCGGGGGTCACGACCGGGCCGAAGAAGGCGATCTGCTCGCCGTCGGAGCCCGGCACGGCGATGACCGGGGTGCCGACGTCCTGGCCGACCTTGTCGATGCCCTCCTTGTGGGAGGCGCGCAGCTCCGCGTCGTACGCGTCCGAGTCGGCGTACTCCGCGAGCTCGGCCGGCAGGCCGACGTCTTCGAGCGCCGCCACGATCGCCTCACGGGTGGGGCCCTCGCCCTGGTTGTGGAAGCGGGTGCCGAGCGCGGTGTACAGCGGGCCGACGATGTCGTCGCCGTGCTTCTCCCGGGCGGCGACGACGACGCGGACCGGACCCCAGGCCTTGGTCTCCAGCATGTCGCGGTACTCGTCGGGCAGCTCGTCGAGCCTGTTCTCGTTGAGGACGGCAAGGCTCATCACATGCCAGCGGACCTCGACGTCGCGGACCTTCTCCACCTCCAGCATCCAGCGGGAGGTCATCCACGCCCAGGGGCAGAGCGGGTCGAACCAGAAATCGGCGGGCGTCTTGCCGTTGGCCGTGGCGTTCTCAGACATGTCTCTCCTCAAGAGGCGATCGCACCTGTGCGCGAGAACACCGCCGAACGGCCCTGCCATTCCCGCGCGCCCGGGCCGGGAGACACATGGGAGGATCAAACTGTTCGAACGTGACACAAAGGAGTGCACCTGTGCCCGGTCAAAACCTGTCCCGCGAGGAAGCCCGCGAGCGGGCCGAGCTGCTGACCGTCGACGGATACGACGTCGTGCTCGACCTGCGGTCCGCGATCGGTGATCCCGAGGGCGACGGGGGGGACCGGACGGTCGGCCCCCGGACCTTCCGCTCGGTGACCACGATCCGGTTCCGCTCCGCGCGGGCGGGCGCGTCGACCTTCGCCGATCTGTTGGCGCCGAGCGTGACCTCGGTGACCTTGAACGGGCAGGCACTCGACCCCGCCGTCGTCTTCGACGGGACACGGGTGGCGCTGGACGATCTGCCGGAGGGCGAGAACGTCCTGGTGGTCGACGCGCAGTGCGCGTACAGCCGGACCGGCGAGGGCATGCACCGGTTCGTCGACCCGGAGGACGGCGAGGTCTACCTCTACACGCAGTACGAGCCGGCCGACGCGCGGCGCGTCTTCGCGAACTTCGAGCAGCCCGACCTGAAGGCCCCCTTCCGCTTCGAGGTGGCGGCGCCCGAGGGGTGGACGGTCTGGAGCAACGGGGCCGAGGAGTCCCGGGACGGCGGGGTCTGGCGGTTCGCCGAGACGAAGTCGATCTCGACGTACATCACGGCGGTCGTCGCCGGTCCGTACCACTATGTGACCGACTCGTACAGTCGTACCTTCGACGACGGCACGACGCTGGACATCCCGCTCGGTGCGCTCTGCCGCAAGGGGCTCGCCCGGCACTTCGACGCGGACGACATCTTCCTCGTCACCAAGCAGGGCCTGGACTTCTTCCACGACAACTTCGACTACCCGTACCCGTTCGGGAAGTACGACCAGGCGTTCGTACCCGAGTACAACCTCGGCGCGATGGAGAACCCGGGCTGTGTCACGTTCCGCGAGGAGTACATCTTCCGCGGCAAGGTGACGCAGGCGTCGTACGAGAGCCGCGCCAACGTCATCCTGCACGAGATGGCGCACATGTGGTTCGGCGACCTCGTCACCATGCAGTGGTGGGACGACCTGTGGCTGAAGGAGTCGTTCGCCGACTTCATGGGCGTCTTCGCCATGGTGGAGTCGACCCGCTTCAAGGACGGCTGGATCACCTTCGCCAACAACCGCAAGTCCTGGGCGTACCGCGCCGACCAGCTGCCGTCCACGCACCCGATCACGGCCGACATCCGTGACCTGGAGGACGCCAAGCTGAACTTCGACGGCATCACGTACGCCAAGGGTGCGTCGGTGCTGAAGCAGCTGGTGGCGTACGCGGGACGGGACGCGTTCCTGGAGGGTGCCCGGCGCTACTTCAAGAAGCATGCGTACGGCAACACGCAGCTGGGCGACCTGCTGTCGGTGCTGGCCGAGACGTCCGGGCGGGACATGGTCACCTGGTCGCGGTCGTGGCTGCAGACGGCCGGCGTCAACTCGCTGACGCCGGTGGTGACGTACGGCGCGGCGGACCGGATCACCGAACTGGCAGTGCTCCAGGAGGCCGCCGACTCGCACCCCGAGCTGCGGCCGCACCGGGTCGCGGTCGGTCTGTACCGCCGCACGACCCGCGGCGACCTGGTGCGGTACGCGCGCGCCGAGGTGGATGTGGCGGGGCCACGCACGGTGGTCACCGCGCTGGCCGGTGTCGAGCGGCCCGAGCTGATCCTCGTCAACGACGACGACCTCACGTACTGCAAGGTCCGCTTCGACGAGGCGTCCCTCGCCACCCTGCGCGCGCACCTCGGGGACATCACCGACCCGCTGGCGCGGGCGCTGTGCTGGTCCGCGCTGTGGAACCTGACGCGGGACGGGCTGATGCCGGCCCAGGACTTCATCTCGCTCGTGCTGGCCTTCTGCGGCCAGGAGTCCGACATCGGCGTCCTGCAGATGCTGCACGCCTGGACCCGGACCGCGCTCGTCCACTACGCCACCCCCGGGTGGCGTGAGGAGGGCGGACGGGCGCTGGCCGAGGGTGCGCTGAGGGAGCTGCGGATCGCCGAGCCGGGGAGCGAGCACCAGCTGGCGTGGGCGCGCTTCTTCGCGGCGGTCGCGGACTCGGACGCGGACTTCCAGCTGCTGTCCTCGCTGCTGGGGGAGTCCGCGCGGATCGACGGGCTGGAGGTCGACCAGGAGCTGCGGTGGGCGTTCCTGTCCTCGCTGGCCGCGCACGGGGTCGCCGACGAGTCGGTGATAAATGCCGAACTGGCCCGGGACGACACGGCGTCCGGCAAGCGGCACCAGGTGCGGTGCCTGGCCTCGCGGCCGTCGGCAGCGGTCAAGGCGCAGGCGTGGGCGGCCGTGGTGGAGTCGGACGCGCTGTCCAACGCGCTGGTGGAGGCGACGATCGCAGGGTTCGGGCAGTCGTCGCAGCGGGAGTTGCTGGCGCCGTACGCAGCCCGGTACTTCGATGCGATCGAACGGGTGTGGGCCGAGCGGTCGATCCAGATCGGGATGTCCGTGGTCAAGGGGCTGTTCCCGGCGCTGCAGGACGACCCGGCGACGCTGGCGGCGGCGGACGCCTGGCTGGAGGCGCATGCGGATGCGGCGCCGGCGTTGCGTCGGCTGGTGCTGGAGGCGCGGGACGATCTGGCGCGGGCGCTGCGGGCGCAGGCGTGTGACGCGGGGGCGGGGGCCGGCCTCTGACGGGGCGCCCCGGGGCGAGCACGGCAGCGTTGCCCTCAATCCCCGGACGGGCTTGATTTTCGGCCCGTCCGGGGCCGGGGCCGGCGGAATCGGCCGAGGCGGACCGGAGTGGCCCGCGTGGGCTGACGGGACGCACAATCCCCGGCAGGATCGGGCTTTTCGGTTGTCGAACGTCCGTACTTTAGGACGGCATTGTCCTGAATTGTCGACGGGCGTGTAACAGGGGTTAGCCGCACCGCGGCCTGCGGCATACCCCGGAGCATGACCCAGAACACCCCTCTCTCCCCCTGTCACTTCCGCCTCCCCGTCGGCGAACGGCAACGCGTGCTGTCCGTCGAGCAGTTGAAGACACTCGGCGTGTCCCCCGCACGGGCTGCCGCGCAGTGCCGGGCCGGCGGTCCGTGGCAGCAGCCGTTGCCCGGCGTGTATGTGCTGCACCCAGGACCGCCCACCGGCGAGGAGCGCCTGCGGTCCGCCCTGCTGTACGTCGGGCGGCGGCGTACCGTCCCCGCGCAGGGCGGCGCGGCGCGGTCGACCGGGTACGGCGAGGCCATGGTCACCGGCCCGGCCGCGCTCGCCCTCCACGGGTTCTCTCTCGTACCGCCGATGAGTTCGCTCTACCGGATCGACGTGCTGGTGCCGCGCACCCGGCGGCTGCGGTCCGTCCGGTACGTGCACGTGGTGCGGACGACCGAACTGCCCCGCCCCGAGCAGCTCGCCGGCCTGCCGGTGGCCCCCGTGGCACGGGCACTCGCGGATGCGGTCACCGGCCTCGGGGACACTGGCGCCGTACGGCTGCTGCTCACCGAGGCGGTCCGCGGCGGGCACTGCGAACCCGCCGCGGTCGTACGTGAGCTGAGCCGCAGCAAGCTGCTGGGGCGACCGCACATCGTGAACGCCGTCGACTCGCTGCTCGCCGAGGGGCGGGCGCTGGCGGAGAACCGGCTGTACGAGATGGTGCGGACGTACGACCTGCCGGAGCCGCTCTGGAATGTGGACCTGCGGCTGCCGGGCGGCCCGCACCTCGGCGGGGTGGACGCCTACTGGCCCGACCAGGCCGTCGCTGTCGAACTCGACGCCCGGGCACCCCTGCACAGCACGCTCGACGACGACCGGCGCCAGGAGGAGCACGATGCCGGGTGGTTCGCGTACGCCGCCGAGCGGGAGCATCTGGAGCGGCTCGGGGTCACCGTCGTCCACCTCACGCCGAGGAAGCTGCGCATCGCGCAGGAGCAGCAGGCGACCGTGGTGCGCACCGCGCTGATGGCGGCGGCCGACCGCGAACCCGCCGCGTATGTGGTCATCCTGCCCCGGTGACAGGGCAGTTATCGACCCTTTCGTCCCTCCTGGCACATCAGCCCCCATGGCGGAAGTACGCCATGACCGCATCTCGCCTCCCTCAACCCTCCACAAACCCACGTTATTTACGAAAGGCTGAGCGGTCATCCGGTACCGAATTCCGGACTTTCTCTTTCACATACAGGGATGCTGATGACCTCCGAATCCCCCAGCTCCATATCCGGGGCGAGACGCGTGGCCCGAGTCGCGGCCGCCGCCGGTCTGGTGGCCGCACTGGCCGCCTCCGGCGCGGCCCCGGTCTTCGCCGCCGACGATCCGGCCGATGCCCCCGTGAAGGCAGCCGCCTCGAGCGACAAGCTCGGCGCGGCCGACGCCGATGTACTGACCATGGCGAAGGCCAAGGGCCAGAAGAACGTCACCATGATGGTCGCCACCGCGCCCGGTGCGACCGAGCAGGTGGCCGAGCAGCTGGACGCCGTGAAGGGGTCCGTGCTGGGTCGTACGTACGACAAGCTCGGTTACGTACGCGCGACCGTACCGACCGCGACCGCCGAGGCGACCATCAAGGCGGCCTCGAAGCTGACGTCCGTCCACGGCATCGATCTCAAGCAGGAGATCATGCTCGACGACCCGACGCCCGTGGGCGACCGGGCCGCCGGAGCGAAGACGCAGACCACGGGCAGCTACCCGGCGCCCAGCAAGAAGACGCCGGCGAAGAACCCGTACAACCCGTCCTTCGAGACGGGTGCGGTCGACTTCGTCCAGCAGCACCCGAAGGCCGACGGCCGCGGCGTGACCATCGGCATCCTGGACTCGGGTGTCGACCTCGGTCACCCGGCGCTCCGGAAGACCACCACCGGCGAGCGCAAGATCGTCGACTGGGTGACGGCCACCGACCCGGTCGACGACGGCGACGGCACCTGGCTGCAGATGACGGACGCCGTGTCCGGCCCGACGTTCACGTACCAGGACCGTACGTACTCGGCGCCCGAGGGCTCGTACAAGATCCAGCTCTTCTCCGAGGACGCCACCAAGGGTGGCGACATGGCGGGCGACCTCAACCGTGACGGTGACACCACCGACACCTGGGCCGTGCTCTACGACCCGGTCACCGGCACCACCCGCGTCGACCTGAACAACGACGCCGACTTCACCGACGACGCCGTCCTGAAGCCGTACAAGGAGAAGCACCAGGTCTCCTACTTCGGCACGGACGACCCGCGGACCGAGGTGGTCGAGCGCATCCCGTTCGTCGTCGAGACCCGCAAGAATGTGGTCTACAACGCGGCCGGCGACACGTCCGACTTCGTCAACATCGGTGTCATCGAGTCCGAGCACGGCACCCACGTCGCCGGCATCACCTCCGCCAACGGGCTCTTCGGCGGCAAGATGAACGGCGCCGCGCCCGGCGCGAAGATCGTCTCCTCGCGCGCCTGCACCTGGTCCGGCGGCTGCACCAACATCGCGCTCACCGAGGGCATGATCGACCTCGTCGTGAACCGTGGTGTCGATGTCGTCAACATGTCGATCGGTGGCCTGCCGCCGCTCAACGACGGCAACAACGCCCGCGCCGCGCTGTACAAGCGGCTCATCGACACCTACGGCGTCCAGCTGGTCATCTCGGCCGGCAACGAGGGCCCGGGTGTGAACACCATCGGTGACCCCGGCCTCGCCGACCACGTCATCTCCGTCGGCGCGTCCATCTCCAAGGAGACCTGGGCCGCCAACTACGGCTCCAACGTCACCAAGAAGTACGACATGCTGCCGTTCTCGTCCCGTGGTCCGCGTGAGGACGGCGGCTTCGCGCCGATCCTGACGGCTCCGGGTGCGTCGATCAACACGACCCAGACCTGGCTGCCCGGTGGCCCGGTCAAGGAGGCGGGCTACTCGCTTCCGGTCGGTTACTCCATGCTGCAGGGCACCTCGATGTCCTCGCCGCAGGCCGCCGGTGCGACCGCGCTGCTGCTGTCCGCCGCGAAGCAGAAGCACATCGAGCTGCCCCCGGCCGACCTGCGTACCGCGCTGACCAGCACCGCGACCCACATCCAGGGTGTGCCCGCGCACGCCCAGGGTTCCGGCCTGATCAACATCGTCGGCGCCTGGAAGCAGATCGAGAAGCAGGGTTCCCCGGCGCACGAGTACTCCGTGAAGGCCCCGGTCGACACGGCGATCGACTTCGCGCTGAAGACCCCCGGCTTCGGTACCGGCCTGTACGACCGCGAGGGCGGCCTGAAGGCCGGCCAGAAGAAGTCGTACGACGTCACGGTCACCCGCACCACGGGCCCGGACAAGGCCGTCGCGCACAAGCTGTCCTGGAAGAACAACGACGGCACCTTCTCCCTGACCGGCAGCAGCACCGTCTCGCTGCCGCTGGGCAAGCCGGTGACTGTCAAGGTCCAGGCGAAGCCGGGCAGCGCGGGCGTGCACAGCGCGATCCTGCAGGTCGATAACGCGAAGACCTCCGGTGTGGACCAGCAGATCCTCGCCACGGTCGTCGTCGCCAAGGACCTGGTGAAGCCCGCCTACGCGTTCACTGCGTCCGGCTCGGTGCAGCGCAACGGCACCACGTCGTACTTCGTGAACGTGCCTGAGGGCTCCAGGACCCTCGAGGTCGCGATGAGCGCGCTGCGCTCGGGCAGCCAGACCCGGTTCATCTCCATCCACCCGTACGGGGTGCAGATGGAGAACAGCGGTACGCCGTTCTGCTACCCGAACTACGACAACCCGACCAACACCTGCCGCCCGGACGTGCGCTCGTACGCCGACCCGGCCCCCGGTGTCTGGGAGATCGAGGTCGAGTCACGGCGTACGTCGCCGCTGCTGGACAACCCGTTCAAGCTGGATGTCAGCCTGCTCGGCGCGTCCTTCGACCCGGCCGTGCAGACGCTGCCCGAGGCGAAGATCGGCACGCCGACCGCGGTGAACTGGACCGTCACCAACTCCGCGGGCGACCTGCAGGGCAAGCTCAAGGGCGGCTCGCTGGGCTCGGCGAAGGTTGCCACCCCGTCGATCAAGACGGGTGACCAGCAGGTCACCACGGTCACCATCGGTGAGGGCGTCGAGAAGCTCGACGTCGCCATCGGCGGCACCTCGGACGCCAACGCCGACATCGATCTGTACGTCTTCAAGGGCAACACCGAGGTCGGCAGCTCCACCTCCGCGGGTGCGGAGGAGTCGGTCAGCCTGGCGAACCCCGCCGCCGGTACGTACACGATCGTCGTGGACGGCTACTCGGTTCCGGCCGGGACGACCACGTACGACTACCGCGACGTGTACTACTCCCCGTCGCTCGGCACGCTCAAGGTCGACGAGTCGAAGGCCGTGAACCTGGCCAGCGGCGCTTCGGCACAGGTCGGCGCGGAGGTCGTGGTCGGCGGTGCGGCTCCCGAGGGACGCCAGTTCTTCGGCGAGGTGCAGCTGGTGAACAGCCGCGGCACCGCGGCGGGCACCGGCAGCGTCGTGATCGAGAAGGTCACTCCGTAACGGCCCGGATGCATTGTCGGTGACGACAGTGGGGCGGGCGCTCTGCGGAGCGCCCGCCCCACTGCTCTGCCCGGCCCGCACCGGGACACTGTCCGTCTGCCGGACAATGGATTGGACAAGGAAGCCGTGGACATACGCATGATGGAGCGGCAACCGTGCCAGTTCGTACGTTTGAAGGAGTCCCTGTGAAGGTCGGAATCGTCGGCGCCACCGGTCAGGTCGGCACAGTCATGCGCAGGATCCTGGCCGAGCGGAAATTCCCGACCGACCAGCTGCGGCTCTTCGCCTCCGCCCGCTCCGCGGGCTCCACGATCGAGTGGCAGGGCCAGGAGATCACCGTCGAGGACGCCTCCACCGCGGACTACACGGGTCTCGACATCGTGCTGTTCTCCGCCGGTGGCGCCACCTCGAAGGCGCTCGCCGAGAAGGTCGCCGCCCAGGGCGCCGTGGTGATCGACAACTCCTCCGCATGGCGCAAGGACCCCGAGGTTCCGCTCGTCGTCTCCGAAGTCAACGCACATGCGATCAAGAACCGCCCCAAGGGCATCATCGCGAACCCGAACTGCACCACGATGGCCGCGATGCCCGTGCTCCGCCCGCTTCACGACGAGGCCGGTCTCGACGCGCTGGTCGTCACCAGCTACCAGGCGGTCTCCGGCTCCGGCCTGGCCGGCGTCTCCGAGCTGCACGGGCAGGCGTCCAAGGTGATCGCCGACGCCGACAAGCTCACCCATGACGGCGGCGCCGTCGACTTCCCCGAGCCGGCCGTCTACAAGCGGCCCATCGCCTTCAACGTGCTGCCGCTGGCAGGTTCGATCGTCGACGACGGCTCCTTCGAGACCGACGAGGAGCAGAAGCTCCGCAACGAGTCCCGCAAGATCCTGGAGATCCCGGAGCTCAAGGTGTCCGGCACCTGTGTCCGGGTCCCGGTCTTCACCGGCCACTCGCTCCAGATCAACGCCCGCTTCGCCCGCCCGATCGGCGTGGAGCGCGCCCACGAGCTGCTGGCGGGTGCCGAGGGCGTCGAGCTCTCGGAGATCCCGACTCCGCTCCAGGCGGCCGGCCAGGACGTGTCGTACGTGGGCCGCATCCGCGCCGACGAGACCGTGGAGAACGGTCTGGCGCTCTTCGTCTCCGGCGACAACCTGCGCAAGGGCGCGGCGCTGAACGCCGTGCAGATCGCGGAGCTGGTCGCGGCCGAGCTGAACGGCTGACGCCTGTACGTACGTGAAAGGGCGGCCACCGGTGTGCGGTGGCCGCCCTTTCACATGCGCCGGAGACCGTAGGCGCCGCAGTTCGCACGCCTCAGAGCGCGAGGTGCCGTCGCAGGGCGGCGTCGATCTCGGCCATGCGCGGGCGCGGGACGGTGCCGATCCGCTTCAGGACACGGTCCGGAGAGACTGCCCGGACCTGCTCGCACTGGACCTTCGAGTCCTTCAGCAGACGGCTCTCGTCGGCCCTGAGGAGGACCTGGAACGTGAGAACACGCGCGGTGTTCGACGTCAGCGGCACCACGGTGATCACACCTCGCCCGCTGAGCTCCGCCGACTGGTTGGCCGCGTTGTTGGACACGATCACAGCCGGTCTGACCTTGTTGGCCTCACTGCCCCTGGCCGGCTCCAGATCGACCAGATGGATATCGCCTCTACGCATCGGCGATTCCGTCCCCCACCGTACGGTCCCAGAGCGCGGCGTCCTCGCTCGCGTCCCACTCCTCGAACGCCTCGGTGTACTCCGCCTCGAGTCCGGCGACACGCAGCAGCTCGATGGCGGCATGTATCACGGCGGACCGGGAATCCGCATCGGTCTTCATGGCGTACTCGTCGACGAAGGCGACATCCTCCTGCGGCAAGCTCACACTGATCTTCATACCAACCATGCTACCGCAGTAGGCAAACAGTGGCTACTCCGCTTCTCCCAGCGATCGACGTGGAAGGATGACCGGAAACGTCACCATCGAAGGAGATGACCGCGTGCCTGGCACGAATCTGACCCGCGAAGAGGCACAGGAGCGGGCGCGCCTGCTGACCGTGGACGCGTACGAGATCGATCTCGACCTCTCCGGAGCGCAGGAGGGCGGCACCTACCGGTCCGTGACCACCGTGCGCTTCGACTCCGCCGAAGCCGGCGCGGAGACCTTCATCGACCTGGTCGCCCCGGCCGTGCACGAGGTCGAGCTGAACGGCAAGGCCCTGGACGTGGCGGCCGTCTTCCGCGACTCGAGGATCGCACTGCCGCACCTGCACGCGGGCTCCAACGTGCTGCGGGTCGTCGCGGACTGTGCCTACACCAACACCGGGGAGGGCCTGCACCGCTTCGTCGACCCGGTCGACCAGCAGGCGTACCTCTACACGCAGTTCGAGGTCCCGGACGCGCGCCGGGTCTTCGCGAGCTTCGAGCAGCCCGACCTGAAGGCGACCTTCCAGTTCACCGTGAAGGCGCCGGCAAGCTGGACGGTCATCTCGAACTCCCCCACTCCGGAGCCCAAGGACGACGTCTGGGTCTTCGAGCCGACGCCGCGCATCTCGACCTACATCACGGCCCTGATCGTCGGCCCGTACCACGCGGTGCACAGCAGCTACGAGAAGGACGGCCAGTCCGTTCCGCTCGGCATCTACTGCCGCCCGTCGCTCGCCGAGTTCCTCGACGCGGACGCGATCTTCGACGTCACGCGGCAGGGCTTCGACTGGTTCCAGGAGAAGTTCGACTACGCGTACCCGTTCGCCAAGTACGACCAGCTGTTCGTCCCCGAGTTCAACGCGGGTGCGATGGAGAACGCGGGCGCGGTCACCATCCGCGATCAGTACGTGTTCCGTTCGAAGGTGACGGACGCGGCGTACGAGACGCGGGCCGAGACGATCCTGCACGAGCTGGCCCACATGTGGTTCGGCGACCTCGTCACCATGGAGTGGTGGAACGACCTGTGGCTGAACGAGTCGTTCGCCACGTACACGTCGATCGCCTGCCAGGCCTACGCGGAGGGCTCGAAGTGGCCGCACTCCTGGACGACGTTCGCCAACTCCATGAAGACGTGGGCGTACCGCCAGGACCAGCTGCCGTCGACGCACCCGATCATGGCGGACATCCGTGACCTGGACGATGTCCTGGTCAACTTCGACGGCATCACGTACGCCAAGGGCGCCTCGGTCCTGAAGCAGCTCGTGGCGTACGTCGGCATGGACGAGTTCTTCAAGGGCGTCCAGGCGTACTTCAAGGCGCACGCGTTCGGCAACACCCGCCTGTCCGACCTGCTGGGCGCGCTGGAGGAGACCTCCGGCCGCGACCTCAAGACCTGGTCGAAGGCGTGGCTGGAGACGGCCGGCATCAACATCCTGCGCCCGGAGATCACCACCGACGGGAACGGTCACGTCACCTCGTTCACCGTCCTCCAGGAGGCCCCGGCGCTGCCCGCCGGCGCCAAGGGCGAGCCGACGCTGCGCCCGCACCGGATCGCGATCGGCTGCTACGACCTCGACGAGGCCGGGAAGCTGGTCCGCACGAACCGGATCGAGCTGGACGTCGACGGCGAGCGCACCGAGGTCCCGTTCCCGGCGGGCACCGCCCGTCCGGCGGTCATCCTGCTCAATGACGACGACCTGTCGTACGCAAAGGTCCGCCTCGACGAGGAGTCGCTGCGGGTCGTCACCGAGCACCTCGGCGACTTCACCGAGTCGCTGCCGCGCGCCCTGTGCTGGGCGTCCGCCTGGGACATGACCCGCGACGGCGAACTGGCGACGCGCGACTACCTCTCGCTCGTCCTGTCCGGTATCAGCAAGGAGTCGGACATCGGCGTCGTCCAGTCGCTGCACCGCCAGGTGAAGCTGGCCCTGGACCTTTACGCGGCGCCGGAGTTCCGCGAGGCGGGCCTGACCCAGTGGACGGAGGCGACGCTCGCGCACCTGCGCGCCGCGGCGCCGGCCGGCGACCATCAGCTGGCCTGGGCCCGCGCCTTCGCGGCGACGGCCCGCAACCCGCACCAGCTGGACCTGCTGCGGGCACTCCTGGACGGCACGGAGACCATCGAGGGCCTTGCCGTCGACACCGAGCTGCGCTGGGCGTTCGTGGAGCGGCTGGCCGCGGTCGGCCTGCTGGACGAGGACGAGATCGCCGCCGAGTACGAGCGCGACAAGACCGCCGCGGGCGAGCGCCACGCGGCGACGGCCCGCGCTGCGCGTCCGTCGGCCGAGGCGAAGGCGGAGGCCTGGGCCTCGGTCGTCGAGTCCGACAAGCTCCCGAACTCCCTCCAGGAGGCGGTCATCGGCGGCTTCGTCCAGACCGACCAGCGCGAACTGCTGGCGCCGTACACGGAGCAGTACTTCGCGGCGGTGAAGGGCGTGTGGGACTCGCGCAGCCACGAGATGGCCCAGCAGATCGCCATCGGCCTCTACCCGTCGCTCCAGGTCTCGCAGAGGACCCTGGACGCGACGGACACCTGGCTGGCCTCGACGGAGGCCGGCGCGGGTCTGCGCCGGCTGATGTCGGAGTCGCGGGCGGGCGTGGAACGCGCCCTGAAGGCCCAGGCGGCGGACGCGGCGGCGGCGACCGCGTAGCGCAGCAGCAGCTGAGCAGCGAGTGGGGGGCGCCCCCTTCGGGGGCGCCCCCTTTCGTCTGCCCTCTTGCCTGCTCTCCTGCGTACCTTCGGAGGCTTTGGGCGAGTAGGCCACGTCTCGCTGCGCGGTGGGCGTTACGCGCCCGACTCCTCGTACCGGGCGGCCAGTTCGGCGGCGCCCGTCTCCGTCAGGGTGCCGTGCAGGCGCATGCGGGCCACTCCGCCGTCCGGGAAAGCGTCGAGGCGGACGTGGGTGACGACTGCCTGCGCGCGGAGAGGGAAGCGGTGGAGGGTGTCGGGCTGGAGCTTGGTGCGGGGGATGATGCCGAACCATTCGCCCGTCTCGCCGTTGCGGCCCTGGAGGGCGATCCAGCCGGCCGCGTTGCCCTTGAGGCAGGCCGTGTCGATCTCGACCGCGCGGACCGCACCCTGGGCGACCAGGCGGAAGCGGACCCAGTCGTTCGTGTCGCGGACGCGGCGGCGGCGGTTCTCCCAGCCGTCGTCCATCCTGCGGGAGGTGCCGGGCAGGATGATCTGGGTCGGTGAGGAGTAGAAGCGGTCCGAGGCGTCCTCGTACGCGCCGCCGTTGAGGACCGCGATCAGGTCGATCGTGCCGAGGGTCGCCAGCCAGGCGGGGTCGGGGATCACCTCGCCGTGGACGCGGAGGCGGGCGATGCCGCCGTCGGGGTGCTGGCAGAGGCGGATGTGGGTGTAGCGGCGGCCGCCGGCGATCTCGAAGCCGTTGGCCGCATGGCCGCGCACGGGGGTCGGCGGGACGATCTCCTCCCACTTCACGTCGTCGGCGAGGAGCTCCGAGGGGCTGGGCGAGCCCTCGACCGAGGCCGCCTGGACCGAGACGCGCTGCGGGTAGTTGCCACGGAAGTGGGCGGTGTCGACGACGATGCCGCGGATGATGCCGGGGGCGCCGAGTCGGACGAGAGCCCAGTCGTGGTCCTCGAGGGCCGGGAAGGGGTGTGCGGCGTCGGTGCCGCGGCGGCGACGGGTCTCCCAGCCGTCCATGATCTTGCCCTTGTGTCCGAAGTGCTCGGGGTCGAACACGGCGCGTTCGTGGTTCAGGAGGTTCTCACGCTCGGCGAAGAACTCATCGTTCGCGGCGATCACGCCCGCACCCAGGCGGCGGTCGGCGAGGTCCACCAGGCCTGTGAAGGGGAAGTCGCCGGTGCGGTAGTCGGCGTACGGGTCGCCCCCGCCGTACGGGGCTGCGTCGTTGGCGTGGGGGTCGTTGTCCTTGGCAGGGTTCTCGTTCACGTCGGAGGTCATGTACGGAACTGTCGTACCGAACGGACCATCAGGTCCATCGAAAGTTTTCGCACAATTCGTTCAGGTCAACTGAATGGTTCGGCACGGGCCGCGCTGACCTGCCGAAGCGCAGCCAGGACCCGGGCCACCGCCGGCCCGTCCTCCGCACCCTGCCGTACCGCGGCGACCACGTGGCGCCGGGGCAGGTCCGCCTCCAGGACGCGCATCACCACACCCCTACGGCGTTCCGCCGACGCCATCCGCGGGATCAGCGCGACGCCCATGCCCGCTTCGACCATGGCGAGAATCGCGGTCCACCCGGAGGCGCTGTGCGCCTGCTCCGGCACGAACCCGGCGGCCTCGCACGCGGCCGTGGTGATCTCCGACCAGGGGCCCGAACCGCCGAAGATCCACGGCTCGGCGGCGAGGTCGGCCAGCCGTAGCCCGGGGGCGTCCGCCAGCCGGTGTCCGGTGGGGAGGGCGACGTCGAGCGGGTCGGCGAGCAGGGGGAGGAGGGTGAAGCGGGGATCATGGGCGGTCGGCGCGTGCGCGGCGAGGGAGAGCGCGAGGTCGACGTCGCCGGCCGACAGGAGTTCGTACGCCTCCGCGGCCTCCGCCTCCCGTACCCGTACGAACGGTCCGGGCCGGTCGTCCGCGCGCAGGAGCCGGACCGTCGGCACGACGAGGGCGGGCACGGCCGTCGAGAACGCCCCGACTCGCACCTCCCCCGCCTCGCCCTGCAGATATCCGGTCAACTCCGCGTCGGCGCGTTCCAGTTGAGCGAAAACCGCTTCGGCGTGGCGGAGTACGAGATGTGCGGCGTCGGTGAGCCGGACCCGGCGGCCCTGGGCTTCCAGCAGGGGTACGCCGAGCTGCTTGGCCAGGTTGGAGAGCTGCTGGGACACCGCCGAGGGGGTCATCAGCAGCGCCTCGGCCGCTGCCGTGACGGTCCCGCGCTCGCTCAGCACGCGCAGGATCCGGAGCTTCCTGATGTCCCACTCGGTCATGTCCGCACATTAGCCGCCGCGGCGGGGCCGGCCCGTCCGGCCCCGGAACGCGAAACAGGGCGCCTCGGTGTGCTCACGCACTTCGAGGCGCCCTGAAAAGCGCTGGTGGGACTGCGCAGACCCGGCGCCGCGCAGCCGGCGGATCAGGCCTGCTTCTTGGACTTGTCCAGGAGCATGACCAGGCCCACGATGATCACGAACAGGGCGATGGGTGCCACGACGTAGAGGCCGATCGTGTCCATCACGCTCAGGCCGGAGCCCGGGTCGTCACCGTCGTCACGGGTCAGCGCAAGCGCGGGGGACGACATGAGCAGCATCATCAGCGTCGTACCGGCCGCCACGGCGCCGGCGCGCATTGCGTTCTTCTTGTCCACGGTGCAAACGTAGCGAACGTCTAGGAGCGGCGCGCGCCCGGGGGTGCCGTATGGGGCTCCACCTGTTCTTTCGGATGTCTGTCCATGGGCTTCAGTACCTCCATCAGATGGTGCAGACGGGGCGCTGAGGCAAGCTCCTCCAGGGTGACCGGGTGGCCTTCCGCGTCCGCGACGGGCAGCCGCCAGTTGGGGTACTGGTCCCAGGTGCCGGGCAGATTCTGCGGCCGGCGGTCGCCGACCGTGTCCGGGAGCCAGACGCCGACCATGCGGGCGGGGGTGCGCAGCAGGAAGCGGTGGACGGCGCGGACCGCCCCCTCCTCGTCGCCCTCGCCCTCCGGCAGCAGGCCGAGCCGGGTGAGGAGGCCGAGCCACGTGGCGGTGTCGGTGGCGTCCTCGGTCTGTTCCTGCTCCAGGGTGCGGGTGAGCAGACCCAGGCGGTGGCGGAGTGTCACATGGTCGCCGGTCAGCCGAGCGGCGGTGGACGGCAGGTCGTGCGTGGTGGCGGTGGCGAGGCAGCCTTCCCGCCAGTGCTCCGGGGCCAGCGGGCGGCCGGTGCCCGTCCAGTCGCGCTCGAACCAGAGCACGGAGGTGCCGAGCACTCCGCGCCGGGCGAGCGCCTCGCGTACGCCCGGTTCCACCGTGCCGAGGTCCTCCCCTATGACGACCGCGCCGGCCCGGTACGCCTCCAGGACGAGGACGGCGAGCATCGCCTCGGCGTCATGGCTGACGTACGTGCCCTCGGTGGGCGGTCTTCCCTCAGGGACCCACCAGAGCCGGAACAGACCCATGACGTGGTCGATGCGCAGGGCGCCGGCGTGGGCGAGGAGGCCGCGCAGCAGCCCGCGGTACGGGGTGTAGCCGGACGCGGCGAGGACGTCGGGCCGCCACGGGGGCAGCCCCCAGTCCTGACCGCGCGCGTTGAAGGCGTCCGGGGGCGCGCCGACCGACATTCCGTGCGCGAAGGCGTCCTGCTGGGCCCAGGCGTCGGCGCCGCCGGGGTGCACGCCGACGGCGAGGTCGTGGACGATGCCGACGGCCATCCCGGCGTCCCGCGCGGCGCTCTGGGCGGCGGCGAGCTGACTGTCGGTCAGCCAGGCGAGCCGGCAGTGGAAGTCGACCCGGTCGAGCAGCTCGCCGCGGGCGCGGGCGGTCCGGGGGGAGCGGGGATCGCGCAGTGCGGGCGGCCAGACGTGCCAGTCGGAGCCGTGCACCTCCGCGAGGGCGCACCACAGGGCATGGTCTTCCAGTGCCTGTCCCTGGGTGGCGAGGAAGTCGCAGTACGCGGCACGCCGGCCGGGGGTCAGCGGTACCTCCTGTACGAGTTCGAGAGCCTGGCGCTTGAGGTCCCAGACGGCGTCCCGGTCGATCAGGGCGCCCTTGTTCAGCACGGTGTCGCTGAGCGTTTCGGCACTCTGCCGCAGGTCGTCGAGGGCGGCCCGGTCCTGTACGTGCCCGTACTCCGGGATCGACTCGATGTGCAGATGGACGGGGTCGGGGAAGCGGCGTGAGGACGGGCGGTACGGCGACGGGTCGGTGGGTGTGCCCAGCACGGCGGCGTGCAACGGGTTGACCTGTACGAACCCGGCGCCGAGGGTCCGCCCCGACCAGGCGGCGAGATCGGCGAGGTCACCGAGGTCGCCCATGCCCCAGGAACGTCCGGAGAGCAGGGAGTACAGCTGGACGAGGAAGCCGTGGGTGCGCTGCGGCGGTTGGGGCACCCGGGCCGGGGCGACGATCAGGGTGGTGGTCGCGGCCCGGCCGTCCTGGGTGCGGACGGTCAACCGGTGCACCCCGAGCGGGGGTTCGGTCCACCAGGCGGGGGCCGGAGCGGATGCAACAGGACCGGAAGGGGTACTGCCGGTTCCGGTAGTCGATCCGACGGGGGCCGTCCCAGGGGGCGCCGTTCCGAAGGCTTTGGCGAAGCCCGTTCCGGAGACAGTGTCGGCTGCGGCACCGGAGACCGTGCCGATCGTCGTCGAAACGGCCGGATTCGGCTCTCCGCTCGGCACCCGCATCCGTGGCGGGAGAGGCAAGCCGGCCGCGTCCTCGGGCTCGATCTCCAGTGTCGTGCCGGGCCGCAGCCCGGTCAGGGCGGGCGGCAGCGGCTCGCCGGTCCACACCACCAGCGTGGGCGGGAGCAGCCGGGAGGCGGCCACCGACTCGGCGGCGGCCAGTGATTCCTGCACCGCTTCAGGGGTGGCGGCGTCCACGCCGAGCGCGGCGAGCACGGCGATGACCGTGTCGTCGGGGACGGACACCGTGACATCCGCGGACGGTGCGTAGGAGGTGGCGACGCCGTGCAGCGCGGCGAGCCGGGACAAGCCCATTCAGACTCCTGGGGACTCCGTGCCCCGCGCAGTGCCGGGGGCGGTCGGCTCGCTGGTCAGTGGGGCGATGACGGCGAGCGGCGGCTCGCTGGTCAGGGGTGCGGCATCGGCGAGCGGCGGCTCGCTCGTCAGGGGTATGGCGTCGGCGAACGCGGGCTCGCCCGTGAGCGGTCCGGGGCCCGGCACCTGTTTGGACAGGGCGGAGAGCAGAAGCTGCGCGGCAGCGGGCATGGCGGCCTCCTGGCCGTGGAGAACTGGACACAGCAGACCTACCCAGCGGGCACGGCCGCAGACATAGGCGTTACAACAACGACTTCAACGTGCCCTGGGTCACATTCCGTTCCCCAGCGGCCAGTTACCCGCAAGCTGTCCGCCGTTTTCGGCCATTCGGCGCCATCTCTCCTGTGGCCCCCCGGTCACTCCCGGAGCACCCCACCTGTCGCATCGGGCATATACGACACAACGGCCACACGCATTGACACCCTCACGCGTGGGGTGGTGGGCTCGGGGCCCATCGGTGGGAGCGAGGGAGTACGGCATGCAGCTCAGGCACAGAAAGCACGCGGCGGCCGTGGCTGTCGCCGTGCTCGGCGGACTGCTCTCCACCGGGACCCCGGCCGCCTTCGCCGCACCGTCGGACCCCGGCTCCCCCGCCGTCACCGCACCCGTCCGCACGGACGAGGGCGCGCTGCCCACCGTGTGGCCGCGGCCACAGACCATCAAGGCGTCCGGGACGGCCGTACCGCTCTCCTCCGAGGTGACTCTCGTCGGCGACACGCACGCCGATCCGTACGCCGTCGACGCCGCCAGGCAGGTGCTGCGCGACGCGGGGGTGCGGACCGTGCACGAGGCGCTGCCGGGGCGCGGGCCGGTCATCCGGCTCGGCGGCAACGGTGCGCAGGACGCCCTGCGCACGCTGCGCGTCCCCGAGCGCGCCGATCTGCCGTCCGGCGGCTACCGGATCGCGGTCGGCACGGTCGCGGGCCGATCCACCGTCGCCCTGGACGGGGTCGGCGACGACGGCCTGTTCCACGCCGTGCAGACGCTGCGTCAGCTGATCCGGAACGGGAGCGTCGCCGGCGTCACCGTGCGGGACTGGCCGGGTACCGCCGTACGCGGAATGACCGAGGGGTTCTACGGGCAGCCGTGGACCCACGAGGAGCGGCTCGCGCAGATCGACTTCATGGGGCGTACGAAGCAGAACCGGTACCTCTACGCGGCGGGCGACGACCCGTACCGGCAGGCCCGCTGGCGCGATCCGTACCCCGCCGATCGGCGCGCCGACTTCCGGGCGCTCGCCGAACAGGCCCGCGCCCGGCATGTGACCCTCGGCTGGGCGGTCGCCCCCGGCCAGGCCATGTGCATGTCCTCCGAGGGCGATGTGAAGGCCCTGACCCGGAAGATCGACGCGATGTGGGCGCTGGGCGTGCGCGTCTTCCAGCTCCAGTTCCAGGACGTCAGCTACAGCGAATGGCACTGCGACAGCGACGCCGACACGTTCGGTCGCGGCCCGAAGGCGGCGGCCAGGGCGCAGGCGCGGGTCGCGAGCGAGGTCGCCCGGCATCTCGCGCAGCGGCATCCGGGCTCGGAGCCGCTGTCGGTGATGCCGACGGAGTTCTACCAGGACGGCGCCACGGACTACCGGACCGCGCTCGCCAAGGAGCTGGACGACCGGGTGCAGATCGCCTGGACCGGGGTCGGAGTCGTGCCGCGGACCATCACCGGACGGGAACTGGCCGGTGCGCGCGCCACGTTCCGGCATCCGCTCGTCACGATGGACAACTACCCGGTCAACGACTACGCGCAGGACCGTATCTTCCTCGGCCCGTACACCGGCCGGGACCCGGCGGTCGCGATCGGCTCGGCGGCGCTGCTCGCCAATGCGATGAAGCAGCCGTCCGCGTCCCGCATCCCGCTGTTCACCGCCGCCGACTTCGCCTGGAACCCGAAGGGTTACCTGCCGCAGGAGTCCTGGCAGGCGGCGATCGACGATCTGGCGGGCGATGACGCGGGGGCCCGGGACTCGCTGCGTGCGCTGGCCCGGAACAATGCGACGTCCGTACTGGGCAGCGACGAGTCGGCCTATCTGCAGCCGCTGTTCGCCGCATTCTGGAAGTCCCGTACGACGGCGGATGCCACGGCGCAGGCGGATGCGGCGCGCGAGCTGCGAGCCGCGTTCACGGTGATGCGCCAGGCACCGCAGCGGCTGAAGGGCCCGGCGGACGGGCGGCTCGACGACGAAGTGCGTCCGTGGACCGAACAGCTGGCCCGGTACGGCCGGGCGGGCGAGCTCGCCGTCGATCTGCTGCAGGCTCAGGCGCGCGGTGACGGCGCGGCGGCATGGAAGGCGTCGCTGGCGCTGGAGCCGCTGCGGAAGGCCATCGGGGCGAGCGGTGCGACGGTCGGCAAGGGTGTCCTCGGCCCGTTCCTGGACCGGGTGCGCAAGGAGGCCGACGCGTGGACCGGCGCCGACCGGGACGCCGGTACGGTGACCGAGGCCCCAGGCAGCTATACGGTCCGGCTGAACCGGGCCCGCCCGATGGAGGCCGTGACCGCGATGACCGTTCCGGGCGTCGGGGCGGACGCGACGCTGCAGGCCCATGTGCCGGGCGAGGGCTGGCGCAGCCTCGGCCCGGTGTCGCGGACCGGCTGGACCCAGACGGCGGCCGAGGGCCTCAGAACCGACGCGATCCGGCTGATCTGGCCGACGGGCTCCGTGGCGACAGCCCCGGGCGCGAGCGCGGGCACGCTGCCGCCGATCGTCTCCGGAACCGTCACCGCACCCGAAGCCCCCCGGGTACGCGCCCTCGTGCCATGGTTCGGCGACGAACCCGCCGCCTGGCTCGATCTCGTACGCGGCGAGACCGACGCGGAGATCGGCGGCAGGCCGCAGCGGGTCGAGGCACGGCTCGCCGCCCGCCGTCCCGCGGCGGTGCACGGTGCACTCACCGCGAAGGCTCCGAAGGGCATCAAGGTGTCCGTGCCCGGTCGGACGACGGTGCCGCGCGGGTCCCGTACCGACGTCCCCGTGGAGATCACGGTCCCGGCGAACACGCCGGCCGGCGAGTACCAGGTGCCCTTCAGTTTCGGTGGCGAGGAGAGCACTCTCACCGTCCGGGCCTACCCTCGCACCGCCGGCCCCGACCTGGTCCGCACCGCCACCGCCTCCTCGTCCGGCGACGAGACCCCGGACTTCCCGGCCGCGGCCGCCTCGGACGGCGATCCCACCACCCGCTGGTCGTCCCCGGCCGAGGACGGCGCCTGGTGGCAGGTGGAGCTGGCGGAGCCCGCCAGGATCGGGCAGGTGGTGCTGCAGTGGCAGGACGCATACGCCTCCCGCTACCGCATACAGGTCTCCGCGGACGGCCGCACCTGGCGTACGGCGGCGACCGTCCGGGACGGCAAGGGCGGCCGCGAGTCCGTCCGGATGGACGCGAAGGACACCCGCTTCCTCAGGATTCAGGGCGACGGCCGGGGCACCGAGTTCGGCTACTCGCTCTGGTCGGTGGAGGCGTACGCCGTCGCGGAGTAACCGCGCACGTCCGGCACGAACTCCCGTGAAACACGGATGGTTCACCACTCCTGCGGTAGCTGCTCCCGCCCAAGTATTCACTCAGTACATATATCGAGTATATAGTCCGCGTCATGAGCACCCGCCATGTCCTTCTGGGACTGCTCGCCGGAGGTTCCAGGCACGGCTACGACCTCAAACGGCGGTACGACGAACGCTTCCCGCAGGCCCGCCCACTGGCCTACGGGCAGGTCTACACAACCCTGCAACGCCTGGTACGTGACGGTCTGGCCGCCGTCGAAGGCACCGATTCCGACGGTGGCCCCGAGCGCACCCTCTACCGCTCCACGGAGGAAGGATCACGCGAGCTCGCCAGGTGGGCCGACGAGGTCACCCCGCCTGCGCCTTTCGTGACGAACGAGATCTTCGCCAAGGTCGTCGTCTCGATCCTGGTCGCAGCGGCCGCCGGCGGCAGCGACCGCACGTCCGACGCAGCCACCTATCTCCTGGCCCAGCGTGCCGCCCACATGGCGCGCATGCGCGAACTGACCGAACTCAAGACAACACCGGGCACCGACCTCAGCACGGTGCTCTCCGCCGACTACGCCCTCGCCCATCTGGACGCCGACGTGCGGTGGATGACCACCACAGCGACCCGTCTCGCCACCCTGACCGCGGAGGTCGACACAGCATGAGTACGCAACCCGAGCAGCCCTCCCGGGCGACAGCGCCCCTGCTCACGGCCACAGGCCTGAAGAAGTCGTACGGGAGGGCCGCCCAGGCGCTGCGCGGCGCGTCGGTCGACCTCCACGCAGGTGAGATCCTCGCCGTCACCGGCGCCAGCGGCAGCGGAAAGTCCACGCTGCTGCACTGCCTGGCGGGGATCGTCCGTCCCGACGAGGGGTCGGTCTCGTACGGACAGGAGCGGCTCGACCGGATGCCCGAGGCGCGCCTCAGCGAGCTGCGGCGCACCGACTTCGGCGTGGTGTTCCAGTTCGGGCAGCTGATCCCCGAGCTCACCGCGCTCGACAACGTGGCGCTGCCGCTGCTGCTCGCGGGGACCGCCCGCGCCGCGGCGCAGAGTCGAGCCGACGAGTGGCTGGAGCGCTTCGGCGTGCGCGGACAAGCCGGTCTGCGGCCCGGCGAACTGAGTGGCGGCCAGAGTCAACGGGTCGCACTGGCACGGGCGTTGGTGACAGGGCCGAAGGCCGTCTTCGCGGACGAGCCGACCGGCGCGCTCGACTCGCTCGCAGGGGAGCAGGTGATGACCGCTCTGGTGCACGCCGCCCGCGAGTCCGGCACCGCGGTGCTGTTGATCACACATGACGCACAGATCGCGGCGTACGCGGACCGGGAGGTGTGGCTGCGGGACGGGGCCGTCCACTCCGGCACGCCGCAGTTCACCGCCCAGGAGGTCGCCCACCATGAAGGCTGACGCCCGCATCGCCTGGATCCTGACGCGCGGCTCGGACCGCCGTGAGTGGTGGCGGATCTCGCTCACCGCGGTGGGCGCCCTGCTCGCCACGGGCTTCGCCCTCGCGGCGATCACAGTCGCCGCCGTCTCGGGGCAGGTGTCGATCCCGTACGGGCACGGCCTGTTGAACGAGCCCGGCCTGCGCGCCGGTGTGGTGGTCACGCTGCTGCTCCTGCTCGTCCCTGTGCTCGGTTTCCTCGGCCAGTGCGCCCGCATCGGCGCCGTGCACCGCGACCGGCGGATGGCCGGGCTGCGGCTCGCCGGGGCGTCACCCGCGCAGGTGCGGCGCATCTCCGCGCTGGAGTCCGCGCTGGCGTGCCTGGCGGGATCGGTCGGCGGATTCGCCGTCTTCGCCGCGGTCCTCGCCGGCTCCGGTCACACGCCGGCACCGCAGACCTGGGCAGCCTTCGTGGTGGTCGTTCTCGTCGTGCCGGTGGTGGCCGCGCTGGTGAGCGCGCTCGCCCTGCGCCGGGTGGTGGCCTCGCCGCTCGGCTGGGTGCGCCGTGTACGGCCGGACGGCGGACACCGGACGCTGCTCGCGCTCCTGATTCCGACGGTGCTGATCGCCGCGGCGGCCTTCCTCATCGTTTTCCGGGGCAGCGGCCTCCGCGCCGCGTGGTTCCCGCTGCTGACGTTCGCCGTGGTGCTCCTCACTGGAGCGGGTGCGGTCTGGGCGGCCGGGGCGTCGGCCGCCTTCATGGGCCGACGGCTGACGGTCCGTGCGAAGAGTCCCGCGGTGCTGATAGCCGCGGGCCGACTCAAGGACGACCCGTGGGCCGCCGCGCGTACCCATGCCGCACTGCTGCTGGTGACTGTCGTCGGGGTGAGCTTCGTGGGCGTACGGGAAGTACTGCTCGCCACGTTGCACAGGCCTGGCGGCTACATGGCGCAGGGCCTCGGTTTCTACACCACCGGTATCGACCTCGCCGGGGCCGCCGTCCTGGTGGCCCTGGTCATCAGCCTCTCCGGCCTCGCCGTGGGCACCGCCGAGTCCCTTGCCACTCGCCGCAGAGGACTCGCCGCCCAGGCCGCGGCCGGAGTACCGCACGCGGTGCTGGCCAGGACCCTCCTCCTGGAGACCGCGCTCCCACTGGCCCCCGCGGTCCTGCTCGCGGGCATCGGCGGCATGGCGGTGCACCTCGCGTACGCCGCCGTCGTCGCACCCGGCTCCGTGCCCTCGATGCTCCCGCTGCTCGTACCCGTGGTGGTGTACGCCGCCTGTCTGCCGGCCGCGGCGACATCGCTGCCGCTGCTGCGGCGCGCGGCGCATCCCGCGGAGCTGCGGTTCACGTAGCGCGCGGCGCTCCGCGGATCCGCAGCCCCCCGGAGACGCAGAAGCCCGGATCGTCAGGCTGAAATGCCGTCGATCCGGGCCATTGCGTCGTCCGCGCCGAACGGTTGCAGGTACGGCAGCCATCGCGGGTCCCGGTGACCTGTCCCGATGATGCGCCAGGCGAGGCCGGTCGGCGGGGCGGGCTGCTGGTGCAGCCGCCAGCCGAGCTCCGGCAGATGACGGTCGGCCTTGACGTGGTTGCAGCGGCGGCAGGCCGCCACCACGTTGTCCCAGGCGTGCTGGCCGCCACGGCTGCGGGGAATGACATGGTCGACGCTGGTGGCTGCGGCGCCGCAGTACATGCAGCGGCCGCCGTCCCTGGCGAAGAGCGCCCGGCGAGTGAGTGGAACGGGCCCCCGGTAGGGGACCCGTACGAACCGCTTCAGGCGGACGACGCTGGGGGCCGGTACAGCACGGGTGGCACTGTGCATGAAGGCGCCGGACTCCTCGAGGCAGATGGCCTTGTTCTCGAGGACGAGGACGAGCGCGCGGCGGAGCGGTACGACGCCGAGCGGCTCGTACGACGCATTGAGAACCAGGACATGCGGCACGGTTGATGCCTCCTTGTACGCCGGCGGCGCGTGGCTCGCGCCGGGACGATCCGATCTCAGTCTCTCCTCCTGCCTGGTGGAAGCGCCACCACGTGCGAGTAACGGGCCGAAAGGATTTTCTCCGGCCCGCTGCGCACGCACCACCCGAAGACCCCCGGATCAGGCGCTTCGGGGCCGCCGCCGCGGCGGTCCCGGCCCGGTGTGCGATCGGCCACACCTGGCCCCGGCGCCCCGATTCGGCTCCGGCCCCCACCCCTTCTTTATCCCCGGGTGAGACGGGTCTCTCCCTCCGTCACGGCAACGGAGCACTTCCGATGCCCCGTTAGTGTGGTTGGTCAGTCCTCGCCGCTATGGAGGTTCCGCTGTGTCCCTGTCCGCGCTGTTGGCCGCTGCCCCGTCACCCGAGCCGGGCGGCTCGCTGGACGAAGCCGCCAAGCAGGCCGGCGATGCCGCGGGCTGGGTGGAGGAGAACTGGTCCACCTGGCTGAACACCGGTCTGCGCATCCTTCTCATCGCGGCGATCGCGATCGTGTTGCGCATCGCGATCCGTCGTGCTCTCAGCAAGCTCATCGAGCGGATGAACCGCAGCGCCCAGGCTGTCGAAGGCACCGCACTCGGCGGGCTGCTGGTCAATGCGGAACGGCGCCGTCAGCGCTCCGAGGCCATCGGGTCCGTCCTCCGGTCGGTCGCCTCGTTCCTGATCCTCGGTACGGCCGCCCTGATGATCCTGGGCGCGTTCCAGATCGATCTGGCCCCGCTGCTCGCCTCCGCCGGTGTCGCCGGTGTGGCGCTCGGCTTCGGCGCGCGCAACCTCGTCACCGACTTCCTCTCCGGTGTCTTCATGATCCTGGAGGACCAGTACGGCGTCGGCGACACCATCGACGCGGGTGTCGCCTCCGGCGAGGTCATCGAGGTCGGGCTGCGGGTCACCAAGCTGCGCGGTGACAACGGCGAGATCTGGTACGTCCGCAACGGCGAGGTGAAGCGGATCGGCAACCTCAGCCAGGGCTGGTCGACCGCCGGGGTCGATGTGCAGGTACGCCCCACGGAGGAGCTCCACCGGGTACGTACGGTGATCACCGAGGCCGCCGCGCTGATGGCCAAGGAGGACCCGTGGAACGAGCGCCTGTGGGGTCCGGTGGAGATTCTCGGCCTGGACTCCGTGCTCCTCGACTCGATGACGGTCCGGGTGACGGCGAAGACGATGCCGGGCAAGTCCCTGGGCGTGGAGCGCGAGCTGCGCTGGCGGATCAAGCGGGCCTTCGACGAGGCGGGCATCCGGATGGTCGGCGGCGTACCGGCGCAGCCGGACGAGCCGTCGGCGGCGGACCCGACGGCCGCAATGGCTGCCCCGTCGGCGTACGCGTCGACGACGTCGCCGCAGTCACTGGCCACGTCGCCGCTCACCCCGCCGCCGAACCTCGGCAAGTAGCACCTCGCACCCGAAGGGCGTCCCGCCGGTCCCAGGAGGCCGGGCGGGGCGCCCTTCGGTGCGAAATCGGCGTGAATGCGGCTTGACCCGCCCTGCAGGTAACGCTTTGGTTGCCACAGAGGCCCTTCCCATTGACGGGCCGGTGACGTGCGTCATACCGTCCCTTCATCGAATAGGAAAGTTTCCTAACAGAGGGCAGGTGGCAGTGCTCATGGCCGGAACAACACCGGGCACCCCCCGCGTCCTGCGGGCCATGAACGACCGGGCCGCCCTCGATCTGCTGCTGGAGCACGGCCCCCTCTCCCGGACGAGGATCGGAAAGCTGACGGGCCTCTCCAAGCCCACCGCTTCGCAGCTGCTGGCCCGGCTGGAGGCGGCCGGTCTGGTCGTCGCCACCGGCACCGTCGCGGGACGGCCGGGGCCCAACGCCCAGCTGTACGCGGTGAACGCCCGGGCCGCCCATGTCGCCGGGCTCGATGTGAACGCCCAGCGGATCCTCGCCGCCGTTGCCGATGTGACCGGCGAGACGGTCGGCGAGTTCGAGCTGCGCACCCCCGGCCGGCGCGCCGACAGCGTGGTGCGGCAGGTGGCCGAGGCGCTGGACGGCGCGGTCAAGGACGCCGGACTCACCCGCGCCGAGGTGCACCGGGTGGTCATCGGCACACCGGGCGCCTTCGACCCCGGCACCGGACGGCTGCGGTACGCCTCCCACCTGCCCGGCTGGCACTCCCCCACGCTGCTCGACGAGCTGGCCGCGTTCCTGCCGATGCCGGTCGAGTACGAGAACGATGTGAACCTCGTCGCCGTGGCCGAGCAACGGCTCGGGGCGGCCCGCGGTCACGACGACTTCGTCCTGCTGTGGAACGAGGAGGGGCTCGGCGCCGCCCTCGTCATCAACGGGCGGCTGCACCGCGGCTTCACCGGCGGCGCCGGTGAGGTCGGCTTCCTGCCGGTGCCCGGCGCCCCGCTGGTCCGCCAGGTCACCAAGGCGAACTCGGGCGGCTTCCAGGAACTGGCGGGCGCACAGGTGCTGTCCCGGCTGGCCAAGCAGCTCGGCATCGACGACGAGCTGAGCCGCGCGGACGGAACCCACCATGAGGTCGCGGCCGGCCTGGTCGCCCGGGCCGCCGAGGCCGCGGAGCGCGGCGAGGACGGCCCGTACCTCCGGCTGCTCGATCTGTTCGCCACCGGGCTCGCGACCGGTCTGGCCTCCATGATCGCCGTACTCGATCCCGAACTCGTGGTGCTCTCGGGCGAGTTGATCACGGCCGGCGGTGAACCGCTGCGCGAGCGGGTGCAGGCGGAACTCGCCGAACTGGCGGCCTCCCGGCCCCGGCTGATCACCGGCGACGTGACCCACCGGCCCGTACTGCGCGGGGCGCTGGAGAGCGCCCTCGCCACGACCCGCGACGAAGTCTTCGACACCTCACGCTGACCCCCTGCTGCAGCCGTCCCTCTGCAGACCCGCACCTTCACAGACCCGCACGTCCGCAGACCCAGCCTCTTCCCCGTCCCAACCCATCGGGAGACACTGCCATGTCCGGAAACCGTCGGAAGGCGGCCGCCGCGCTCGCCGCGACCGCCGCGATATCCCTCTTCGCCTCTGCCTGTACCGGTCAGAGCAGCAACGGCGCCAGTGATGATCCGTCCAAGGAGACGACCATCAACTTCTGGCACGGCTGGAGCGCCCCGAGTGAGGTCAAGGCCATTCAGGCCACCGTCGACGCCTTCGAGAAGGCACACCCCAATATCCATGTGAAGGTCGTCGGCAATATGACCGACGACAAGATCAACCAGGCGCTGCGGGCGGGCGGTTCCAAGGCCCCCGACGTGGTCTCCTCGTTCACCACGAACAATGTGGGCAAATTCTGCTCGTCCAAGGCATTCGTCGATCTCAACTCATTCCTGAAGAAGGACGGGATCGACCCGGACAAGACGTTCCCGAAGGCGATGAACGATTACACCCAGTACAACGGGGTGCGCTGCACGCTGCCGCTGCTCGGTGACGCGTACGGGCTGTACTACAACAAGGACGCGTTCAAGGCCGCCGGGATCACCGCCCCGCCGAAGACCTGGTCGGAACTGGCCGATGACGCCAAGAAGCTGACGAAGACCAAGGGCGACTCGTACGAGCAGCTCGGCTTCATGCCGAACTACCACGGCTACGAGTCGACGACCGAGCACTACCTCGGCGGCTGGAACCCGGCGTACTTCGACGCCGACGGCAAGTCGAACATCGCCAAGGACCCGGCCTTCGCGTCCATGCTCACCACGCAGAAGAAGCTGGTCGACGAGCTGGGCGGCTACGCGAAGCTGGAGAAGTTCCGCACCTCGTTCGGTGACGAGTGGGGCGCCAAGCACCCCTTCCACACCGGCCAGGTGGCCATGCAGCTGGACGGCGAGTGGCGGCTCGGCATGGCCGAGGACACCCAGCCGAAGTTCGAGATCGGGGTGGCCCCGATGCCCGTCGCCGACGACGAGGCCGACACCTACGGCAAGGGCTACCTGACCGGCACCATCGCCGGTATCGCGTCCACCTCCACCAAGCAGAACGCGGCGTGGGAGCTGGTGAAGTTCATGACGACCGACACCGACGCGGTGGTCGACTTCGCCAACGCCATTCACAATGTGCCGTCGACGATGGAGGCGCTGAAGTCGCCGAAGCTGAAGTACGACCCGCGGTTCAAGACCTTCCTGGACATTGCCGAGAACCCCCACAGCACCACCACCCCGCCCTCGGTGAACGGCGGCGCGTACCTGGTGTCCCTGCAGAACCTCGGATTCGACATCGAGAAGGGCAAGCAGACGGACATCAAGGCGGGTCTGGAGAAGACCGCCAAGGAAATCGACGCGGCGATCGCACAGGCGAAGTAGCACCTCAATGACCACCTACACACTCCGATTGAAGCGCCGCCGGGCCGCCCTGCGGACGGCGGCCTTCATGTCGCCGTGGCTGATCGGGTTCGGTGTCTTCTTCGCCTACCCGCTGATCTCCACGCTCTATTTCTCCTTCACCCACTACGACGGCTTCGCGGCCCCGGAATTCAACGGACTGAAGAACTGGTCGTACGTCTTCAACGACTACCCGCTGTTCTGGCCCGCCCTGCGGAACACCCTGTGGCTGGTCGTGGTGATGGTCAGCTGCCGGGTCGTCTTCGGTCTCGGCGTCGGCCTGCTGATCACCAGGATCAAGACGGGTACGGGTGTCTTCCGCACCCTGTTCTACCTGCCGTATCTGGCCCCGCCGGTCGCGGCGACCCTGGGCTTCGTCTTCCTGCTCAACCCGGGGACGGGGCCGGTCAATTCGATCCTCGGCGATCTGGGGCTGCCCACGCCGGGCTGGTTCACCGACGCCGCCTGGTCCAAGCCGGCCCTGACCGCACTCGCGGTGTGGGGGGTGGGCGACCTGATGGTGATCTTCATGGCCGCGCTGCTCGACGTACCGAAGGAGCAGTACGAGGCGGCGGAACTGGACGGGGCGACCGCGTTCCAGCGGTTCCGCTTCGTCACGCTGCCGAACATCTCGCCGATCGTGATGTTCGCCGTGGTCACCGGGATCATCCAGACGATGCAGTACTACACCCAGCCGCTCGTGGCGGGGAAGGTCGCCTCGGGCGTGATGGGCGGCTCCGGGCAGCAGTTCGAACCGGGCTATCCCGACAAGTCGACACTGACGCTTCCGCAGCTCGTCTACAACCTCGGCTTCCAGCGTTTCGACTACGGGTCCGCCTGTGTGGTCGCGCTCGTTCTCTTCGTACTCGCCATGGCGTTCACCGCACTGCTGATGCGGCGCCGCAGCGGGCTGATCCAGGCAGGTGAGTGACGTGGCGCAGGCTCTCGACACCCTCAAGGCCGCCGACCCGCCGGCCGGACCGGTCACCCCGGCCGAGCGTGTCGCACGCCGCAAGGCGCTGCTGAACTGGATCGCCGTGCACGCGCTCGGCGTCGCGGCCGCGCTCTTCTTCGTGCTGCCGTTCGTCTTCCTGTTCCTCACCTCGCTGATGAGCGACCAGCAGGCACTGACCCGCGATCTGTGGCCGCACCCCTTCGAGTGGAGTAACTACCGCAGGGTGTTCGACACCCCGGGCTTCCTGACCTGGTGGAAGAACACCCTGCTGTACGCGGGGCTCGGCACCGTCCTCACGGTCGTGTCGTCGCTGCCCGTGGCGTACGCGCTCGCCAAGTTCCGCTTCCGCGGCCGGCAACTGTCGCTGATGCTCGTCATCTCGATGATGATGCTGCCGCCGCAGGTCGTCGTCATCCCGATGTATCTGTTCTGGGCGAAGCAGCTGGACATGTCCGGCACGCTCTGGCCGCTGATCATCCCGATGGCCTTCGGTGACGCGTTCTCCATCTTCCTGCTGCGGCAGTTCCTGCTGACCATCCCGAACGAGTACCTCGACGCGGCGAAGGTCGACGGCTGCGGCGAACTGCGCACCCTGCTGAAGGTCGTGGTACCGATGGCCAGGCCGGGCATCGCCGCCGTCGCGCTGTTCCAGTTCTTCTACGCCTGGAACGACTACTTCGGTCCGCAGATCTACGCCTCCGAGAACCCGGCCGCCTGGACGCTCAGTTACGGCCTGGAGTCCTTCAAGGGCGCACACCACACCGACTGGAACCTGACCATGGCCGCGACCGTACTGGTCATGGCCCCTGTGATCCTCGTCTTCTTCTTCGCCCAGAAGGCTTTTGTCGAGGGCGTCACACTGACCGGAGTAAAGGGCTGACCTATGAAGCTCGCAGTAGTTGGTGGCGGGTCCACCTACACACCTGAACTGATCGACGGCTTCGCCCGGCTGCGGGACACGCTGCCCGTCGAGGAGCTCGTGCTCCTCGACCCGGCGGCCGACCGGCTCGAACTCGTCGGCGGTCTCGCCCGGCGGATCTTCGCCAAACAGGGCCACCCGGGCCGGATCGTGACCACCTCGGACATCGACGCGGGCGTCGCCGACGCCGACGCGGTCCTGCTCCAGCTGCGCGTCGGCGGTCAGGCCGCCCGCAACCAGGACGAGACCTGGCCGCTGGAGTGCGGCTGCATCGGCCAGGAGACCACCGGGGCCGGCGGTCTCGCCAAGGCGCTGCGCACCGTCCCGGTCGTCCTCGACATCGCCGAGCGGGTCCGCCGTACCAACCCCGACGCCTGGATCATCGACTTCACCAACCCGGTCGGCATCGTGACCCGGGCGCTGCTCCAGGCCGGGCACAAGGCCGTCGGCCTGTGCAACGTGGCGATCGGATTCCAACGGAAGTTCGCCGCGCTGCTCGACGTCACCCCCGGCGAGGTGCACCTCGACCATGTCGGGCTCAACCACCTGACGTGGGAGCTCGGGGTCCGGCTCGGCGGTCCGGACGGCGAGAACGTGCTGCCGAAGCTGCTCGCCGAGCACGGCGACGCGATCGCCGACGATCTGCACATGCCCCGGGCGATCGTCGACCGGCTCGGCGTCGTCCCGTCGTACTACCTGCGGTACTTCTACGCGCACGACGAGGTCGTACGGGAGCTCGGCACCAAGCCGTCCCGGGCGGCCGAGGTCGCCGCGATGGAGAAGGAACTCCTCGCCATGTACGGCGACCCGGCGCTGGACGAGAAGCCCGCGCTGCTCGCCCGACGCGGCGGCGCGTTCTACTCGGAGGCGGCCGTGGACCTGGCCTCCTCGCTGCTGGGCTCGGGCGGATCCGCGGTGCAGGTGGTCAATACGTACAACCGGGGGACGCTGCCGTTCCTGCCGGACGACGCGGTGATCGAGGTGCAGGCCCGGGTCGACGCCGCGGGGGCCACACCGCTCGCGGTGCCCGGGCTGGACCCGCTGTACGCCGGTCTGATCGCCAACGTGACGGCGTACGAGGACCTCGCCCTGGAAGCGGCGCTGCGCGGTGGCCGGGACCGCGTGTTCAAGGCGCTGCTCGCCCACCCGCTGATCGGCCAGTTCGAGTACGCCGAGGCGCTCACCGACAAGCTGATCGCGCACAACCGGGAGCACCTGGCGTGGGCGTGAACGCTGCGGTGCTCGCCATCGACGCGGGGAACAGCAAGACCGATGTGGCACTGATCGGACCGGACGGAACGCTGCTGAGCACGTCCCGCGGGGGCGGCTTCCAGCCGCAGGCCGTCTCCGTCGGCGCGGCCGTGGACGTCCTCGGTGCGACGCTCGACGAGGCGCTGACGAAAGCGCGTGAGACCGGCGGCCCCGTCGACTCCGTCGGCCATGTGTCGGCCTGTCTCGCCAACGCCGATCTCCCGGTCGAGGAGCGGGAGTTGACCGAGGCGCTGCGGGCCCGCGGCTGGGGCGGCACGGTCGAGGTACGCAATGACACCTTCGCGATCCTGCGCGCGGGCGTCGACGAACCCCGGGGTGTGGCCGTGGTCTGCGGTGCGGGGATCAACTGTGTCGGCATGGTGCCGGACGGGCGGACCGCTCGCTTCCCCGCGATCGGCCGGATCTCCGGTGACTGGGGCGGCGGTTCGGGTCTCGCCGAGGAGGCCATGTGGTTCGCCGCGCGGGCCGAGGACGGGCGCGGTGAGCCGACGGAGCTGGCCCGCACGCTCCCCGCCCACTTCGGGCTCGACTCGATGTACGCGCTGATCGAGGCGGTGCATCTGGGGCGCATCGGGTTCGAGCGCCGGCACGAGTTGACGCCGGTGCTGTTCGCGACCGGTGCGGCCGGGGACCCGGTGGCCCGCGCTCTGGTGCACCGGCTCGCGGAGGAGGTCGTCGCGATGGCGTCGGTCGCACTGACCCGCCTCGGGCTGCTGGACGAGGAGGCACCGGTGGTGCTGGGCGGCAGCGTGCTGGCGGCCCGCCACCCGCAGCTGGACGACGCGGTCGCCGAACTCCTCGCGGTACGCGCCCCGAAGGCGGTGATCCGGGTGGTGGCGCAGCCGCCGGTGCTGGGCGCCGGGCTGCTGGGCCTGGATCGCACGGGGGCTGCGCCGGAGGTCCACAACAGGCTGCGCGCGCAGTACGGCTGACGCATCGGGCACGTGAACGGGCGTCCTGCGGCCATGTGCTGCGGGACGCCCCTTGCGTACGGGAACCGATCAGTTGTCCCGAACGTGTTCATGGATGGGGAGATCGGTCCGCTTCGGGGATTGCTCCGCCGATCGCCTTGATCGACGGCGCCGTCCTTGATCGAATGCATGGTGCATCCGTGGCCCGGTGCAGGATCCAGGTGTTCCTGGTGTGGATGTCAGTCCCTGCGGCCATACTTCTGGCCGGGTACCAGTCCCCCGATCGGCCGGGGGGCGGGCCACCGTCAGCGACCGAGGGGGAGGTCACGTGACATACCCGCCGAATGTGCGCACGGCGCCGGAACACGCACCGGCCCAGCCGTCTGCGCCCGTGCCCGCGTCCGTACCTGCGCCGCGTCGCAGCGCCTGGTCCGAGTCGACGGCGCGGCTGAAAGCTGCGGCGACGACCGAACCGGGCAGGCTCCAGATCATCGGAGCCGCGCTGGCGGTGCTCGTGATTGCGTTCGGGGCCGTGACAGCGTTCGAGATCTCCGCCCGGGCGGCCGCCGCCGACGACGTGGTGAGCCGCAGCCAGCCGCTGAGCGCCGAGGCGGCGAACATCTACCGTTCGCTCGCCGATGCCGACACGGCGGCGGCAAGCGGATTCCTCGCGGGGGCACAGGAGCCGCGCGATGTCCACGAGCGGTACGAGAAGGACATCAAGGAAGCGTCCAGGCTGCTGGTGAAGGCGGCGTCCACCACGGACGCGTCGTCGCCGTCGGGCCAGGAGATCACCAAGCTCAACCAGGAACTCCCCCAATACACCGGTCTGATCGAGCGGGCCCGCGCCAACAACCGGCAGGGGCTGCCTCTGGGCGGCGCCTATCTCCGGTACGCGAACCAGAAGATGTCCACCGAGCTGCTGCCGGCCGCCGAGCGGCTGTACACGGCGGAGACCGGCCGGCTCGACCAGGACTACGACTCCGCGAGAGCGTGGCCGTTCCTCTCGCTGGGTCTTGGTGTCGTGGCGCTGGGGGCGCTGTTCTGGGCGCAGCGGCGCAACTACCGGAGGACCAATCGGGTCTTCAACCACGGACTGCTCGCCGCGACCGCCGCATCGACGGTGCTGCTGCTGTGGCTGGGCGTGGGGCACACGGTCGCGCGGTCCGAACTGCAGGACGCCAATGTGCACGGGCAGCAGTCCCTCGATGTGCTCAACCACGCGCGGATCAACTCGCTGAAGGCACGCGCCAATGAGAACCTCACCCTCGTCGCCCGTGGCGCTGTGCTGACCGCGGACGGCAAGAACGACAAGTACGAGACCGACTACACCACGGGCATGAAGGCCCTCCGCGAAGAGCTGGGGACGGCCAGGAAGCTCGCCGACGACTCCCAGGGGAGCGGGCCGGTGGCGGATGCCATCAGCGGTGTCTCCGAGTGGCAGGGCCGCCACCGGACCGCCCGCACGACCGACGACAACGGCGACTACGAGGGCGCCCTGAAACAGATCATCGGGCCCAGGAACTCCACGGGGGAGTCCTTCAACCGGGTGGACGAGGCGCTGAAGACGGCGCTCGCCCATGAGCAGGGCGAGTTCACCCGGGCCGCCGAGGACGGGCGCGGGGCGCTGGGCGGGCTGCCGATCGGGGCGGCCGCTCTCGCCGCGCTGGCCGCGGTCGCCGCGATCGTCGGGGTCAACCGCAGACTGTCGGAGTACCGGTGAGAGGGGGAACGATGACCAGGACCAGTTCCACCCTGGGCAGGCTGCGCGGCTGGGGCGGGGTGACGGGGATGGCCGTGGCCTGTGCGGTGACGGCGTCGCTCACCCTGCTGCCGCTCTCGCACGGCGGCTCCGGCCCCTTCGGCGTCGGTGTCTCCGGGCCGGGTACGGCCACGGCGGTGCCGGCCAGCGCCGACGACTGCACGGACCCGGAGGCGAGCCTGCAGCCGTCGAGCGCCGGCGGGCCGAGCATCACGAAGATCAAGGAGCGCGGGAAGCTGATCGCCGGTGTCGACCAGAACAGCTTCCGCTGGGGGTACCGCAACCCGGAGACCGGCAAGCTCGAAGGGTTCGACATCGACCTGGTGCGGGCCATCGCACAGAACATTCTGGGCGACCCGGACAAGGTGATCTTCCGGGCCATCCCCACCAACCAGCGCATCGCCGCTCTGGAGAACGACAAGGTCGACGTCGTCGTCCGGACGATGACGATCAACTGCAGCCGGCTGGACCAGGTCTCGTTCTCCACGGCCTACTTCCAGGCCGGTCAGCAGGTCCTGGCGCCGAAGGACTCGCCGATCACGGGGTACGACAAGTCCCTGACCGGCAAGCGAGTCTGCACCGCCGAGGGCTCCACCGCGTACGAGGCGCTGGAGAAGCAGTCGTTCGGCGCGATGTTCAAGGACCGGCACGACGGCACCGAGGCGGACGAGGACCAGCTCACCGTCCCCAACCAGCTGGACTGCCTGGTCCGGCTGCAGATGGGCGAGGTCGACGCGGTGGTCACGGACAACGCGCTGGCGGCTGGCCAGGCCGCCCAGGACCCGGCCGTCGTCCTCAAGGGCGACAAGCCGTTCACCACCGAGTACTACGGCGTGGCCACGAAGCACGGCGCGAACGACCTGGTGGCCCGGGTCAATCAGGTGCTGGTCGACTACCGCAAGGGGGGCTCCGACAGCCCCTGGATGGTGTCGTACCGGAAGTGGCTGGCGAGCGGACTGCCCGGGATATCGGCGCCGCCGGCGCCGAAGTACCGGAGCAACTAGTCCCTGATCCCGCCGGGCCCGGCCCGGCGGGGAGAGCAGAGAGGTGATCGATGGGCGTCGCGGGCCCCTTTCCCGGCTATGCGGGGAAGCCCCCCGGCCCGGTCCTGGACCGGGACGAGGCGGACCGTGCGCTGGCCCGGCTCGGTGCGGAGCACGAGGCGATCGAGACCTCGCTCCTCGCCCTGCAGGACCATGCCGGCCGCCGGCTCCTGGAGGGCGCCGATCTGACCGGTGTGACCAAGGAGCACTGGGCCGCCACCGAGCAGTCGATCACGCTGCTGTGGGGGTATTTCGACGCCTACGCCGCAGCGATCGAGGAGGCCCGTGAGATCCGGGCCAGGCGGCGCTCCCCCAACCGTGACGACCTGTTGGCGCTGACCGAACTGCTGCGCGGCCAGAGCGTCACGGTGGCGTCCACCGCCACCCGGCCCGATCCGTCGATCACCGGCCCGGCCAAACTCTCCGAGCGGTTCTCGCTGGAGGAGCTGGTCGCCCGGATGAACGACCTGTACGCGCGCTCGCTGGACATGGTCGTCGCCTCCGACTCCGTCTGGTCCGCGCTGCCCGCCCGGATAGATCTGCTCGCCGCCGAGCTGCGCCGTACGCGTTCGCTGGCGCACTCCGTCGGCGTACGGCCCGGGGAGCATCCGGCGGGGGACGAACTGGAATCGATCACCCATGAGCTGACCACGCTGCGGGTGCAGGTGATCTCCGATCCGCTGGCGTTCTGGCTGCCTGGCCCCGGCAGCGCGGCGCCCGGCGGCGGCCATCCGGACACGGCGCGCTACGACCGGGCGGCCCGCGCCCTGGACGACGTACGCCGGGAGATCGAGGCGGTCCTCGCGGTCCGGCAGGACGCCGAGCAGCGCCTAGTCCATCTGCGCGACGTCCTCTCCCGCGCGGACCGCACGCTGGCCGAGGCCCGGTCGGCGCGCGGCGAGGTACTGGCGAAGATCGCCGCCTCAGAGGTGCCCGCGGTCAGTGGCCCGCCGACGGTGCTCCAGGAGCGGCTGGCCGCCGCGTCGGAGTACCGCAGGCACGCCCAGTGGAACCGGCTCTCACCGCTGCTGGAGTCCCTGGAGCGGGAGGCCGAGGACGAACTGCTGCGTGCCCGCGAGTCGCTGACGGCGGTCACCGCACCGCTGGCGGTCCGGGCGGAGCTGCGCGGCCGGCTGGACGCGTACAAGGCGAAGGTCGCCCGGCACGGCCTGGCGGAGGATCCGGTGCTGATCGAGCGGTATGACGCGGCGCGCCGCATGCTGTGGAGCGCGCCGTGCGATCTGCGGGTCGCCGCGCAGACGGTGCTGCGCTACCAGGAGGCGGTGGCGGAACTGCTGAACCCGCGCCGGCCGTTCGCACCGGAGGACCGGCGATGAGCAGGCGCACACATACAGGCAGGGTCAACGGGCCGCTGCGGCGGCGGGGCGAACAGGCGGACCGACCATGAGTACGCAGTGCCAGCGCCCCGCGTGCGAGGGCAATTACGAGGACATGGGCGGCGGTGAGCTGTACTGCGGCACCTGCGGTCTGGCTCCGGTCGTCTCGCCGAACGGGATGGTGAGCTCGCCGCCCACCGGCATCTCGGTCGGCGGCGCGAGCGGCAAGGCCGGCAACAGCAGTTCGGCGCGGAGCGGTTCGCGGGCGTCCTCCCGGGCCTCCTCGCGCTCCTCGTCCCGCTCGTCGACCTCGCGGCGTTCGGTGTCGGGGCGGCTGTCGCGCTCCCTGTCGGGCAGCGCCACGTCCCGCTCGGTGTCGGTGCGCTCCTCCGGTACGTCGACGGGGGCGTCCGGGCGCAACCGGCTGGGCGCGGGCCTGGTGCAGGTGCCGGACGTGCCGCGTCCCGACCCGCGCTCCGCGGTGATGGAGAACCCGGAGGTGCCGGAACGGAAGCGGTTCTGTTCGCGCTCCGACTGCGGAGCACCGGTGGGCCGGTCCCGCGGGGAACGGCCGGGCCGGACCGAGGGGTTCTGCACCAAGTGCGGCCACCCGTACTCCTTCGTACCGAAGCTGCACGGCGGCGACATCGTGCACGGCCAGTACGAGGTGGCGGGCTGTCTGGCGCACGGCGGGCTCGGCTGGGTCTATCTCGCGGTGGACCGCGCGGTCTCGGACCGCTGGGTGGTCCTCAAGGGTCTGCTGGACACCGGTGACCAGGACGCCATGGCGGCCGCGATCTCCGAGCGCCGCTTCCTCGCCGAGATCGAGCACTCCAACATCGTCCGGATCTACAACTTCGTCGAGCATCTCGACCAGCGGACCGGCTCGCTCGACGGCTACATCGTGATGGAGTACGTCGGCGGCAAGGCACTCAAGGAGATCGCGAACGACCGCCGCACGCCGTCCGGGAAGCGGGACCCGCTGCCGGTCGAGCAGGCCTGCGCCTACGGCATCGAGGCGCTGGAGGCGCTCGGCCATCTGCACAGCCGCAATCTGCTGTACTGCGACTTCAAGGTCGACAACGCGATCCAGACCGAGGACCAGCTCAAGCTGATCGACATGGGCGCGGTGCGCAGGATGGACGACGAGGAGTCGGCCATCTACGGCACGGTGGGCTATCAGGCGCCGGAGGTCGCGGAGGTCGGCCCGTCGGTCGCCTCCGATCTGTACACGGTCGCGCGGACGCTCGCGGTGCTCACCTTCGACTTCCAGGGGTACACGAACGTCTTCGTGGACTCGCTGCCGGACCCGGACAACATCGAGGTGTTCCGGACGTACGAGTCGTTCTACCGGCTGCTGGTGCGGGCCACGGACCCGGATCCGGCGAGACGGTTCGCCTCGGCGTCGGAGATGGCGGAGCAGCTGACGGGAGTGTTGCGGGAGGTCGTGGCGCTGCAGACAGGACGACCGCGGCCGGCGCTGTCGACGCTGTTCGGCACGGAACTGCGGGTCACGGACACGCAGTTGTTCGCCGAGCTGACGGACGATGTGTCGCGGCTCGGGGTACGTACGGAGCCGGCCGGACGGCACAGGGGGAGGGACAGGACCGCGGTTGCGGCGTTCGGCGGGGTTCCGGTTGCCCCGCCGGGGACGGTCGGGCACGTGGTGCCCGGTGCACCGCCGTTCGTTCCCGGGCAGTCGGCTCCGGGGGCCGCACCGCTGTCGGCGTCCGCCACGCATGTCCGGGGCGGCAACGGCGCCGCCGCCCCGTACGCGCAGACGCAGGCGGCCATTCCGGCGCCCCGGGTCGCACCCGCGCCGGTCGCCCCCCGCCCTCTGCCGGATGCATACGCTCCGGGCGCGCCCCGGCTGGCCGGGCTCGACGCGCGGGCCACCTCGCTCGCGCTGCCTGTCCCCCGGGTGGACGCGAACGACCCCAACGCGGGCTTCCTCGCCGGACTGATGGCGTCCGCACCCGTCGAACTGATTGCCGCACTGCAGACCGTGCCCGCCGCCTCGCTGGAGACCAGGCTGCGGGAACTGCGCGCCCGCCTGGAGATGAACGAACTGGGCGCCGCTGGAGAGACCCTGACGGGGCTGGAGGCGCAGCACCCGGACGACTGGCGGGTCGTCTGGTACCGAGGGATCGCCTCATTGGTGACGGGTGACAACGAGAACGCCGCGCTGTCGTTCGACGCGGTCTACGACGCGTTCCCCGGTGAGCCGGCTCCCAAGCTGGCGCTGGGCATCTGTGCGGAGGTCCTCGGCCAGCTGGACAACGCCGCCGAGTACTACCGCCTGGTGTGGACGACCGATCCGAGCTTCGTCAGCGCCGCGTTCGGCCTGGCCCGGGTGCAGACCGCGGCCGGGGACCGGGCCGGGGCCGTACGGACGCTGGAGTCCGTGCCCGAGGCGTCGATCCACTACACGGCCGCCCGGGTCGCCGCCGTGCGGGCCCGGCTGCGTGAGCGCGCCCCGCACGAGCCACTGATCGCCGATCTGACGGCTGCCGCCGACCAGGTGTCCGGGCTGCAGAGTTTCGGACTGGACGCGGTGCGCCGCGAGCAGCTGTCGACCGAGGTGCTGGGGACGGCGCTGGACTGGGTACTCTCCGGAAGCCCCACGGACCGGCCGGACTCCCCGCAGGCCCCTGCTCCTGCCGGACCGAGGATGCTGCTCGGCAGTGAGGTGGACGAACGCGGGCTGCGTTTCGGTCTTGAGCGTTCGTACCGGATGCTCGCCCGGCTTGCACAGCGTGGCGACGAGAGGATCGAACTGGTGGAGCGGGCCAACCGCTTCCGCCCCCGGACGTGGGTGTGAAGATGTCGCAGATGCACCAGGAGACCGCCTTGTCGAGGTGTCCCAACTGCGAGGAGCCGCTGGAATCGGGCGACCTGTTCTGCGGCGCGTGCGGGTACGACCTGTCGGTCGTGCCGGCACCGCCGGAGGACCGTCCGACGATCGCGATGGCCGCTCCTTGGGAGGGCGGTGCGCCGGGGGGAGCGGCGGCTTCCGGGCCGGGCGCACCCACCTCGGCGGCTTCGGGTTCGGTCGAGTGGCCGGCCGCCCCCGTGGCCGACCGGTCCGAGCCGCCCGCGCCGGGCGATGCCCCGGCCGGTGCCCCCGTACATGCTCCCGCAGGGGTCCGCTTCGACCGTCCGGACACCGCGGGCTCGCATCCGGGCTCCGGCTCCGGCTCCGGCTCCGGCTCGGCTGACTTCGAGCTGGCCGCGCCCGTCGCCCCCGACCCCCGTACCCCCGCGGGCGCCGCCGCCCCGGAGGCGGCCCTCACTCCGCCGGCCGGCACCAAGCTGTGCGTCGCCTGCCGCGCCGGTCATGTCGACCCCGACGGCTACTGCGAGAACTGTGGTCACGCCCAGCCCCGCGAGCGCGACCACATGGAGCAGGAACTCGGTTCGGTGGCCGCCGTCAGCGACCGGGGGCTGCGCCATCACCGCAACGAGGACTCGTTCGCCGTGTCGACCACCGCCCTGCCGGACGGCTCACCGGCCGTCGTCGCGATCGTCTGCGACGGCGTCTCCTCCGCGAGCCGCCCCGACGAGGCCTCGGCCGCCGCCGCCATCGCCGCCAACGAGTCGCTGCTGGAGTCGCTGCCGCGCGGCGCCCACCCGCAGCAGGCGATGCACGAGGCGATCGTCGCCGCCGCCGAGTCGGTCAACTCGCTGGCCCACGACGACGGCCGGGCCCCGGAGCACGATCCGCACCACCACCAGAACGCCCCGGCCTGCACCCTGGTCGGCGCGGTCATGGCGGGCGGCCTGCTGGTCGTCGGCTGGGTCGGCGACAGCCGCGTCTACTGGGTGCCGGACGACCGCACCACCCCGCCCGCACGGCTCACCGAGGACGACTCCTGGGCCGCGCAGATGGTGGCTGCGGGCCTGATGAACGAGGCCGAGGCGTACGCGGACGAGCGCGCCCACGCCATCACGGGCTGGCTCGGCGCCGATGCGTACGAACTGGAGCCGCACACCGCTTCGTTCAAACCGGACCGGCCGGGCCTGGTGGTGGTGTGCACGGACGGGTTGTGGAACTACGCGGAGTCGGCCGCCGACATGGCCGCCGCCGTTCCCCCGGACGCGCACGAACGACCGCTGCACGGTGCCCAGGTGCTGGTGGGTCACGCGCTCGACGGTGGGGGCCACGACAACGTAACAGTGGCTCTGCTGCCGTTCGCCGTACCGCCCCAAGGGGCAGGATCGGCCTACAGCACCGCTTGAGTCCTGTTGGGTCCCGTTCCGTCCGTCCGCTCGCCCAGTGCGACTTTTTGCCCGCTCTGCCACCTTCGCCAGGAGCCGATCAGATGGCCAACTTCTCCAAGTCCCACGTGCCGCAGTTCTCCGTCGAGGTGTATCAGAACGAATATCTGCCGGAGGGCGGCCGCGAGGTCAACGCGATCGTCACGGTCACGTCGACCGGCGGCGGCACCACCGGTGGCGTCCCGCTGACCGGTGCGACCGCCTCGCCCTCCCATATACCGGGGCGGGGGCCGAACGCCGCCGTGGTGATCATGGTGGACTGTTCCGGTTCGATGGACTATCCGCCGACGAAGATGCGCAACGCCCGCGACGCGACGGCCGCTGCCATCGACACCCTGCGCGACGGCACGTCGTTCGCCGTGGTCGGCGGTACGCACGTCGCCAAGGAGGTCTACCCGGGCAACGGCCGCCTCGCCCGCGCCGACGCACAGACCAGGGCCCAGGCGAAAGAGGCGCTGCGCCGGCTCAGCGCGGGCGGCGGTACGGCGATCGGCACCTGGCTGCGGCTGACCGACCGGCTGCTCGGCGCCGCCGATGTGGACATCCGGCACGGCATCCTCCTCACCGACGGCCGCAACGAGCACGAGTCGCCCCAGGACCTGCGGGACGCGCTCGACGCATGCGCGGGCCGCTTCACCTGTGACGCTCGCGGGGTCGGTACCGACTGGGAGGTGAAAGAGGTCACAGCCATCGCCTCCGCGCTGCTCGGCACCGCGGACATCGTCGCCGACCCGGCAGGGCTCGCCGCGGACTTCACGCAGATGATGGAGAACGCGATGGGCAAGGAGGTCGCGGACGTGGCGCTGCGGCTCTGGACGCCCGTCGGGGTCGAGATCAAGTTCGTGAAGCAGGTCGCGCCGACGGTCGCCGAGCTGACCGACCGCCGCACCGAGGCGGGCCCGCGCGCCGGGGACTACCCGACCGGGTCCTGGGGCGACGAGTCCCGCGACTACCACGTGTGTGTACAGGTGCCGGAGGCCGGAATCGGGCAGGAAATGCTCGCGGCCCGCGTCTCGTTGATCCTCCCCGACCCGTCGGGGGCGGCGGCTCCGCAGACGCTTTCGCAGGGGCTGGTACGGGCAGTGTGGACCGACGACATGGTGGCGTCCACCTCGATCAATCCGCAGGTGGCGCACTACACGGGACAGGCGGAACTGGCACAAGTCATCCAACAGGGACTCGATGCACGCAAGTCGGGAGACTTCGACGGCGCGACGGCGAAACTCGGCCGCGCTGTGCAGCTGGCATCGGCTTCCGGGAACGCGGACACTGCGAAACTGCTTTCGAAGGTGGTGGACGTCGTAGATGCGGCGACGGGTACTGTGCGACTGAAGGCGAAGGTCGCGGAGGCCGACGAGATGACCCTCGAGACGCGCTCCACCAAGACCGTTCGCGTGAAGAAATGACCTGATGGCCGACCGGCAGCCAGCCGGCTCGGCGACCCGGCGAAGCAACAGAGATGACGGCCCCCGGGGCCGGACGAGGAGAGGGGGAAGCGCCGACATGCCGACCTGCCCGAACGGACACCAGTCGGGTTCCGACGACTGGTGCGAGGTCTGCGGCCATCGCATGGCCGGTGCGGGTGCAGTCCCCCCGCCGCCTCCCCCGCCGCCCGCGCCCGGTTACGGCTATCCGCAGGGGCCCGGCCCCGATGCGACGCAACAGGCCGAGCTCTGCCCGCAGTGCCGTACCCCGCGTGAGGCGATGGCGCCGTTCTGCGAGGAGTGCCGGTGGAACTTCCTCACGAACACGGCGACCTCGTACACCCCGCTTGCCCCGCAGCCCGGGGGCCCCGGCGGACCGGTGCCCGGTCTGAACCTGCCGCCCGGCTTCCAGGCGCAGCAGGGCCCGCCGCCCCTGCCTCAGCAGCAGCGCGATCCGTTCGAATACCAGAGCTCACGGCCCTCGCAGGTGAACCGTCCGGCCGAGCCGCTGTCCGGTCCCGGCAGTCATCCGGGTCCTCCGGGACCGGGGCCGCAGCAGCCGCCGAATCCGTTCCAGCAGCAGGGCCCGCCGCCCCCGCCGTCCTTCCAGCAGCAGACCGCGCCGCCCCCGCCGCAGGTTCAGCAGCCGGGCGGTGACGACTGGATGCTGCCGCCGCCCTCGCAGCCGCAGGCTCCGCGGCCCCCGATGCAGCAGCAGCCGTTCCCGAGCCAGGTCCCGAACCAGGCGCCCGCGAGCTGGACGGCGGTCATAGCCCCGGACCGTGAGTACTTCCTGGCGATGATGCAGCGCAGCGGTCCCGAGGCGACCGGGCTCAACCTGCCCGCGTACTCCCCGGAACAACGTCTTACGCTGACCGGCAACCAGGTCACCATCGGCCGTCGTCGGCACAGCACCGGCGAGTCCCCCGATGTCGATCTGTCCGTGCCGCCGGAGGACCCGGGAGTGTCGCACCAGCACGCGGTGCTGGTGCAGCAGCCCGACGGCAGCTGGGCCGTGGTCGACCAGAACTCCACGAACGGCACCACGCTCAACGGCGCCGAGGACCCGATCCAGCCCTACGTCCCCGTTCCGCTCCAGGACGGTGACCAGGTACACGTCGGGGCGTGGACGACGATCACCATCCGGCGCGGCTGACCGGAACGCTCAGTCCGTGCGGTCGATGGGCAGGGGCCAGGCGTACGGCCCCTCCGGGTCGTCCAGCCAGGCCCACTGCCGTCCGTCCCGGACCGTGACGCCGAACCTCTCCCGCTCGGGGCCTCTCTCACGCTCCCAGAGGGAGAGGGCCTCGCGCGGGTCGAGAGTGGACTCGGTCAGCGCCAGCAGGAACCGGAACAGTTCGTTCTCGGCCACCCGCCTCGGCAGTCCTGCGGTGTGCAGGTGGCGTACCGGCGGCACCGCCCCGCGCAGCGGCACGAAGTAGGCGGGGGTGTGCAGGAACCGCCCCTCGGCACACCTCCCGTGCGGCGTCTCCCGCAACCACAGCATGATCAGACCGTTGGCGAACGGCGCCAGGATCCGCGCCCCTGGCCTGCACTGCGCCAGCCATGCCTGCGGTACGGACGGCAGGGTGCAGGTCACGATGATCCGGTCGTACGGGCCCCGCTCGGGGCACCCCCGCGCCCCGTCCCCGGTGATCACCGCCGGGTGGTGGCCAGCTGCCGCGAGATGCCTGCGGGCCGACTCCGTGATCTCCGGGTCGAGGTCGATGGTGGTCACCGCGTCGTCGCCGAGGCGGTGGGCGAGCAGCGCGGCGTTGTAGCCGGTGCCCGCGCCGATCTCCAGGACGGTCATGCCGTCCTCCATCTCCAGCTCCTCCAGCATCCGGGCCATCAGCGACGGCTGGCTGCTCGACGAGACGAGCTCGCCGTCCCGGATCCGGGTGGCCAGCGCCCCGTCCGCGTACGCCCCGTACAGCCACTGGGCCCGCCGGGCCGGGTCGGGATCCTCGCACCAGAGCCGTTCGGGCCCGCCGGTCCCGGTCACGAAGTAGTACGGCACGAACAGATGGCGCGGCACCTCCTCGAACGCGGCACGCCAGGCGGGGTCCTTCAGCGCACCGCCCGCGACTATCCCCCGCACCATCGCCCACCGGGCCTCGGCGCCGGCCTCCGCGAACTGATCCAGGTAGGGGCCCATACCTCCACTCTCCCGCTCCCAGCCCCCGGAAGCGACGAGGCACGATGGCCGTCCGGACCCGGGTCCTAGGACCCGGGTCCTCGGCCGGTGTGTCTGCGACCATGTACAGGTGACAGAGAATCCGCACGACACGCTTCAGGAGCTGTCCTTCTACGAGCAGGTCGGCGGCGAGGAGACCTTCCGGCGCCTGGTCCACCGCTTCTACCAGGGGGTTGCCGAGGACCCGCTGCTACGGCCGATGTATCCGGAGGAGGATCTGGGGCCGGCCGAGGAGCGGTTCACACTGTTCCTGATCCAGTACTGGGGTGGTCCCCGGACGTACGGCGAGCAGCGGGGTCACCCCCGGCTGCGGATGCGGCACGCCCCGTTCCGGGTGGACCGGGCCGCGCACGATGCCTGGCTGGCCCGGATGCGGGTGGCTCTCGACGAGCTCGGGCTGTCCCCGGAGCACGAGCGGCAGCTGTGGGACTACCTCACGTACGCCGCCGCCTCGATGGTGAACACCGAGGGCTGACGGCACAGCCCCCGTCCCCTTTCCCACAGCCCCTTCCCGCATACATGGACTGTACGGAATACGGTGCTCCATCACCGCATAACGGTCACGATCGTATCAAGGTGTACCTGTAAGCGGTTTCCAGCAGTGAGTGCTCTCTGAAATCATCCTGGGAGCGTCGGGGGGCGTGCGGGGTGACTGTGTCGAGGGGGTCAGGTGACGGGGTTCGTCTTTCTGCGGGTGAGGGCGCATCGGCTCCTTCTCGCCGCAGCCGTCCTGGCCGTCCTGCTCACCGCATCGGTGCTGGCGGCGCTCACCGCCTTCTCCGGCTCCATCGGCGACGCGGCCCTGCGCCACACGCTCACCCACCGCTCCGCCACGTCCGCCTCGCTCGCCATCTCCGCGCAGGTGGAGCGCAAGGAGAGGGAGGCGGCCGACGCGTCCGCGCGCAAGGCCGCCCGTGAGACATTCGACGGCCTGCCGGTGACCGTACGGACGCTGGAGGCCTCGGGGCCGTACGCGCTGCCGCGGAGCCTGCAGGCTCCGGCGGCCCGTCGCGGCGATCCCGATCTCACCCGGTTCGCCTCGCTCGACCGCAGCCGCGTCCGTCTCACCGCGGGCCGCATGCCCGGCGCCGGGAGCGGGAAGAGCGGCGCCCCCGTCGAGGTGGCCCTGCCCTCCGTCGCCGCCGATGTCCTGAAGCTGAAGCCCGGCGCGCGACTCACGCTCACCGACCGGCTCGCCGGCGGCGCCAGGCTGCCGGTCCTGATCACCGGTCTCTACGAGGCGGCCGACCAGGCCGACCCGTACTGGCAGTTGGACGAGCTCGGCGGGCGCGGCATCCGCAAGGTCGTCTTCACCACGTACGGTCCGCTGCTCACCGATCCCGCCGTGCTCGGCTCCGGGCGGATCAGCCCCGGCGAGATGTCGTGGCTGGCCGCCGCCGACTTCCGTACCGTCACCACGGATCGCATCGACGCCCTGCACACCGCAGCGACCAGAGGTCCGAAGGCGCTCCTCGCCGCCCCGGAGTTCAAGGACGGGGCCACCGCGCAGACCTCGCTGCCCACGGTCCTCGACCAGATCGACCGGGCGCTGCTGGTCTCCCGTTCGACCCTGATGATCGTCGCCGTGCAGCTGGTGCTGCTCGCCGGTTACGCGCTGCTGCTCGTGGCCCGGCTGCTGAGCACGGAGCGCGGCGGGGAGACGGAACTGCTGCGGGCCCGCGGCGGTTCGCGCGGCCGGATCACCTCGCTCGCCGCGATCGAGGCGCTGCTGCTGGCGCTGCCCGCCGCCGTCATCGCCCCCCTGCTGGCCGGGCCGCTGACCCGGCTGCTGGCTGACCGCAGTGAGCTGACCCGGATCGGGCTGCGGCTCGACGCGGGCGCGACCGGCACCGTGTGGCTGGTGGCCGCCGCCGTCGCACTGGCCTGTGCGCTGGCCGTTGTCGCGCCCGCGCTGGCTGCCAGCGCGGGGATGCGCAGCCGCAGCCGGGCCGCCGCACTGCCCGGGCCGGTGCGCGCGGGCGCCGACATCGGGCTGCTGCTGATCGCGGCGGTGGCGTACTGGCAGCTCGACCGGCAGACCGGCAACGGTGCGCTCAGCGGTGACCGGGAGGGCGATCTCGGCATCGACCCACTGCTCGTCGCCGCACCCGCGCTCCTGCTGCTCGCGGGCACCGTACTGACGCTCCGGCTGCTGCCGCCGGCGGCCAGGCTGGCGGAACGCCGTGCGGCGGGCGGCCGGGGACTGTCCACCGCGCTGGCCGGCTGGCAGTTCAGCCGTCGTCCGCTGCGCGGCGCCGGACCGGTGCTGCTGCTGGTCCTGGCTGCCGCGATGGGGATGCTGTCGATCGGACAGAGCGCGTCCTGGAACCGTTCGCAGGGCGACCAGGCCGACTTCAGAACCGGCGCGTCGGTGCGCATGGTGGGCGGAAACAACAGCGATCCGACGAAGGCCGGGGCGTACGCACAGCTGCCGGGGGTACGGGCAGCGGCGCCCGCATTCCGTACCACGGTGGATCTGTCCGGCGACCGCACGGCCGACGTGGTCGCCCTGGACACCGCGCACGCCGACGAGCGGATGCTGATGCGCGACGATCTCGCCGGCGAGCCGGTGGACCGGCTGCTCGGCGCGCTCGGACCGCCGAAGGCCGCGCGGACCGGGCTGCTGCTGCCGAAGGGCAGCAGGGAGATCCGGTTCGACCTGCGGATCACCGTGGCCGCCGCGCCGCACCGGACGTCGCCGTCCGGCATGGCCCCGCTGGTCACCGTGGAGTTGGAGGACCGTTACGGCATTCAGTACCAGGTGCTCGTCGGACCCGTACCGGCCGACGGCCGGGCGCACCCTCTGTCACTCGCGGTGGCGGCCGCCGGTGAGCTGGCCGTGACCGGGTTCGAGCTGGACAGCAGGCAGCCCGTCGGCCGCGCCGAGACGCACCGGGTCGCCGTGAGCCGGCTGCGGACCGTGACCGCGGACGGCGGCGAGCAGCCGGTCCCCGTCCCGGCCGGGTTCGGCTGGCAGGGTGCTCTGACGACCAGTCTGCTCAACGAGACGCGGCCGGGCGCCCTCGTCCACACGGCCGCGTCGGACCGGGACCCGCTGACGCTCGGATACGACACCGGGTCCGTTCCGGTCGGGGAAGCGGACTACAACGTGCCGACCCTCAACGTGCGGATCGCTGCGGCCCGCGCCGAGGCCCCGCCGCTCCGCGGGGTCGCCACCGACGCCTATCTGAAGGCGTCCGGGGCGAAAGTGGGGCAGGACGTCGATGTCACGCTGGCCGGCGAAACGGTCCGGGTGAAGATCGTGCGGACGGTCCGTCAGGTGCCCACCACCGGGCCGGGCGGCGCCGCCACCGCCATTGCCGCCGGGGCGTCGCGGCTCCGGGACGGCGGTGCGCTGCTGCTCGACCTCAGAGCCCTCGGCCAGGTCTTCGCGGACCGTCCGAACGCGGTCCTCACCGCCACCGAATGGTGGCTGAGCACCGACCCCGGCCAGGCCGGGAAGGTCGCCGCCGCGCTCCGTGCGCAGCCCGACACCGACCCGGCGCAGGTCCTGGTCCGCGACGAGGTGGCCCGGGATCTGCTGGGCGACCCGCTGGGCGCCGGACCGCAGTCCGCGCTGCTCGCCGTGGCGGTCGTCGCCGCCGCGCTGGCAGCGGTCGGCTTCGCGGTGAGCGCCGTCGGATCGCAGCGCGAACGGTCCGCCGAATTCGCCGTGCTGCGGGCGCTGGGGGCGCCGCGCCGCGGGCCGGCCCGGATGATCGCCACCGAGCAGGGCGTGCTGATCGCCATCGCGCTCCTGGTCGGATTCGCGCTCGGGGCCGTACTGACCAGGGCCGTCGTGCCACTCATCGTGCTGACCGGGCAGGCCGCCCAGCCGGTGCCGCCCGTGCTGGTGCAGCTGCCGGCCGGGCAGGTCACCGCGCTGCTGGCGGGCGTCGCCGCGCTGCCGCTGCTGATCGTGGCGACGATCGCCCTGCGCCGCACCGACCCGGTGATTTCGCTGCGCCACCAGGGGGACAACTGACATGAGCCCACGTTCCGACAGCGGTCGTTCCGCAGCCGTCGCCCGGGCCGCAGCCCTTGCCCCGTGGGTCCGTACCCGGCTGCGTACCGCGCCCGGGGCCGCCTGCGCGCTCGGGTTGCTGGTACTGGTCACGGCATTCCTCGCCGCCGCGTTCCCACGGGCCGTCGACACGTACGAGAGCAAGGGGCTGCGCCACGACCTGGTCGTCGAGGACCCCAGGCGCAGCGTCCTGGAGCTGACCGCTCCGCCGCCGGCCCTCGGGGTCGAGGCGGAGCGCGCGGCCGCAGTGCGCGAGGCGGCGCTGGGGGCGGTCCACCGCAAGGTGCTGGCCGGACTGCCCGAACCGGTGCGCGCCGACGCCTTCCAGTCCTCGTATGGCATCCGCACGACGGAGCCGATCGCCGCCGGGGAGAAATGGCTGGCCCGGCCCTATGGCCTCGACCCCAAGCTGACGTACGCGACCCCGTCGGCCCTCCCGGCCCACGCCACGCTGCGCGACGGCGCCTGGCCCGCCGTCCACGGCGCGGTCACCACTGCCACGAAGGACGTCGAGGCCGCGGTCACCGAAGAAACCGCCAAGACCCTCGGGCTCAAGGTGGGCTCGACGATCGCAGTGCCGACCCGGGGCAGCGAGCCGCTGACCGTACGGATCACCGGCATCGTCGCCCCGAAGCTTCCGGATACCGCCTACTGGGCGTTCGAGCGCCTGCTGCGCACCCCGTCACTGGTCCCGCAGGACGTCATGCAGCGCCCTCCCCGCTACTACTGGATAGCGGCCCTGCTGCTGCCGCCGGACGCGGCGCCCGCACTGCTCGCCACGACCGGTGCGCCCGAGCCGTACTGGCGGATCGCGCCGGACCCCTCCCGGCTCACCGTGCTCGAGGTGGACCGGCTGCGTTCCCGGGTGGCATCTCTGGAGAGCGGCCCCGAGCTGCTGAAGCTGCGTGCGCTGGCGGGTCCGACGGCGACGCTGACTACCGACCTGGACGTGGTCCTCGCCCGGTACGACGCGCTGCGTTCGGCGATCAGTCCGGTCGTCACGGTCGCCGCCGTCGGGATCGGTGCCGTCGCCGCCGTAGTCCTGCTGATGACGGGCGGTCTGCTCGCCGCACGCCGCCGCAGCGAACTGGCCCTGCTGCGCTCGCGCGGCGGATCGTTGCGCGGCATCGGCGGGCGGCTGCTCGCCGAGACCGCGGTGACGACGGTGCCCGCGGCGGCGCTCGGTCTGCTGCTGGCCGTTGCCGCCATCGGCCGGGCCCGGCTGTGGCCCGCGGTCGTCGGGGCCGCAGCCGTCGCCGTACTGGTCTGTGTTGCTCTGCCGCTGGGTACGACGCTCCTTCACCGCAGACCACAGCTGCACGGCGGCCGCGACGACATGATGACCGCCCGCCCGTCCCGACGGCGCACGGTTGCCGAACTCACCGTGCTGGTGCTGGCCGTCGGTGCGGTCGCCGCGCTGCGCCGCCGCGGTACCGCCGCAGGCGGCAGTACGGACTTCCTGGTCAGCGCCGCTCCGGTACTGGTCGGGCTGATCGCGGCTCTGGTCCTCGCCCGCCTGTACCCGCTGCCGCTGCGGCTCGCCTCCCGCACCGTCGCACGGCTGCGCGGCGCGGTCGGTTTCCTCGCACTGGCCCGTGCCGGGCGCGCGTCGGTGAGCGGCGCACCGGCCCTGCTGGCGCTGCTGGTCGCGCTGACGACGGCGGCGTTCGGCGGCTCGGTGCTGGCGGGGGTCGCGGACGCCCGGGACGGCGCGGCGGTGCGCGCCACCGGTGCGGACGCCCGGATCAGTGGCGGGGGCGAAGCGATGCCGCTGCCGAACCGGCTGGTGCCGGACCGGCTGGTCCGGGACGTACGGGAGGCGGGCGGCGTACGGGATGTGGCGCCGGTCCAGATCGAGTACGTCGTACCTCTGCCGTCCGACGACGGCGTCGAGGACACGAAGAGTGCCACGCTGGTCGGTGTCGATCCGGGGACGTACGCGAAGCTGGCGCGCGCGACCGGTCTCGGACCGTTCCCCACGGACCTGTTGAAGGCCGACGGTGCAACGCCCAAGAAGGGCACGCGACCGTCGCAGGACCGGGTGCTGCCCGTCCTCGCCTCACCGGCCGTGGCCGAGCGTCTCGGCAAACGGCCGCACGACCTCCACGCGCAGGCCGGGGACTTCACGATGCGGGTCGTCGGAACGGTGCCGAGTACACCGGCCGTCGACAACGCCGACTTCCTGATCGTCGACGCCGCGGCCCTCACCCGCCGGCAGACCACCACCCTGCTGGTCACCGGCGGCTCCCTCGACGCGAAGGCGCTGCGCGCGGCCGCGCACCGGGCGGGCTCGACGTTCTCCGTGCAGCTGCGGTCCGAGGAGCGCGCGGCGTTCGTCGACACCCCCATGCAATCGGGCGCGGAGCGGATCTACGCGACGGCGATCGCGGCCGGCGCGGGCTACGCGCTGCTCGCCGTACTGCTGTCGCTGCTGCAGACCGCACCGGAACGCACCGCGCTGCTGGCCCGGCTGCGGACCATGGGCCTCACGCTCCGGCAGGGCCGACGGCTCCTCGGCCTCGAGGCGATGCCGCAGGCTCTGCTGGCCGCCGTCGGCGGGCTGCTCGTCGGCTGGGCGACGATCGCCCTGCTGGCACCCGGCGTCGACCTGGTACAGCTGGCGCTGTCCAGCGCACCGGGCTCCGACGCATTCGACACCGCTCCGCTGCGGGCCGACCCGTGGTCGCTGGCGCTGCCGGCGCTCGGCGTGGTCGCCCTCGCCGCCGCCGTGGCAGCCGTACAGGCCTGGTGGGCCGGGCGCCGTGGATCGATCACCGAACTCAGGGCAGGAGACACCCCATGACGTCGTCGACGACCGAGACCACGCTGGCGGAGCTCGAACAGCGGGCCGCCGCACGCCGCGACCGGCCCTCGTACGGGCACGACGCGCTGATCGCCTGCGATCGGCTGGTCCGCATCTTCAGCCTGGACGGGGTGGAGGTGCAGGCCCTCCAGGGCCTCGATCTGCTGGTCACCAAGGGCGAGTTGATGGCGCTCGTCGGGGCGTCCGGCAGCGGCAAGTCGACCCTGATGAACATTCTGGCGGGCCTCGACGTGCCGACGGCCGGGTCGGCGAAGGTCGGGGGCTGCGATCTGCTCTCGATGGGCCCGAAGGAACGGCTCCGCTACCGCCGGGACGTCGTCGGGTTCGTCTGGCAGCAGACCGCCCGCAATCTGCTCCCCTACCTCACCGCCGTCCAGAACGTCACGCTGCCCATGCAGCTGCGCGGCCGCGGCCGGAGCCGCGAACGGGCCGCGCGCGCCGAGTCGCTGCTGCAGATGCTGGAGGTCGCGGACTGCCGCGACCGGAGGCCCGCGCAGATGTCCGGCGGCCAGCAGCAGCGGGTGGCGATCGCGGTGGCGCTCGCCAACAACCCCTCGGTGCTGCTCGCCGACGAACCGACCGGCGAGCTGGACTCGGCGACGGGCGAGCGGATTTTCGCCGCGTTCCGCCGGGCCAACGAGGAGCTGGGAACGACGATCGTGATCGTCACCCACGACCAGGCGGTGGCGGGCGAGGTCCGCCGTACGGTCGCCATCCGCGACGGCCGTACGTCGTCCGAGGTGCTGCGCCGTACGGAGGTGGACGCGGCGACGGGCCAGGAGTCCCAGGTGGCCCGCGAGTACGCGATGCTCGACCGCGCGGGGCGACTGCAACTGCCCGCCGATTACACGGAGACGCTCGGGATGGAGCACCGCGTGATGCTGGAGCTGGAGCAGGACCACATCGGGGTGTGGCCGGACGACCAGCAGCGCGGGTAGCGGGCATCTCTCCCGCAGGTCCGTTCCGGCCGCGGCGTCAGCGGGCGCCGACGGTCACCCCGAGATCGCCGAGGCCGCCGCCCGCACCGCGCAGGGCGATCGAGCCGAACGGGGTACGCAGCCGCAGCCAGGGGCCCGAGGCGAGCAGGGCAACGGGATAGTCCGGGGCCGGGCGGAGGAAGCCCAGGGACTGGGCGGCGTGGACGGCGCGCAGCGGGAGTTCCGTGTCGCCGACCGTGTGCGACCAGATCTCGCGGCCGATCAGGTCCCGTTCCGCTCTGGTGCGGCGGTCCGCGGGCAGCGCCTCGTCGCGGGAGCGGAACTCCGCCACCGCGGCGTTCAGCTCGGCGCGCAGGGAGACGGGGCCGGGCAGTCCAGGCTGTTCGTGCCAGCCGCCGCGTGGCGGGAGGACCCCCGTCCACGGCGGCCCGGTGACGGGCGCGGGCAGGGCGCCCACGCGGTACGCCTCGTGGCTTCCGCCCTCGATGTCGAGCGATTCGAGGAGCTCACCGGCGGACACGGTGACGTCGAGGTCATGCGTGCCGCGCAGCCGCGCCGTCCGGATCGCGAGGACCTCGAACGACGGCGGCCTGCCGAACACGGCCAGCGCGCCGCCGCCCGCCTGCAGCCGTACGGCGGCCGCCCGGTCGTAATGGAGCAGCCGGCCGAGGAAGGCGGCAAGATCCGCCGCCTCCCTCATGTCGGCGAACTCCAGCGACTGCACGGGAACCGTCATGCGGCGGCGGGCTCCTCCGCCAGGAACTCCTGGAGGAAGAGCTTCTCCTCCGCGGAGATCCGCCGCGGCCGCTCCTCGGCCAGGTTGTACGGCACGACGACGGTCGAGGCCCGTACGTACACCTGGTCCGGGTCCTTGATCTCGTAGGAGATCGTCAGCGACGCGGCACCGATCTTCGTGACCCACGACTCGACGGTCACCGGCGCGTGCCGGTGGACCAGCGGGCGCACGTAGTCGATCTCGTGCCGGGCCACGACGGACCCGCCCGCGAAGGACGGCGAGCCGTCCCCCGGCGCCAGCCGGAACATGAAGTCGATGCGCGCTTCCTCCAGGTAGCGGAGGAAGACCACGTTGTTCACGTGGCCGAAGGCATCCATGTCCGACCAGCGCAGCGGGCAGCTGTAGATATGACGAGCCAAGACGATCAGCCTCGCGTGAGCTTCTTGTACGTGGCGCGGTGCGGACGCGCCGCGTCCGCACCGAGACGCTCGACCTTGTTCTTCTCGTACGACTCGAAGTTGCCCTCGAACCAGTACCACTTGGACTCGCCCTCGTACGCCAGGATGTGCGTGGCGACACGGTCCAGGAACCAACGGTCGTGGGAGATGACCACTGCGGCGCCCGGGAACTCCAGGAGTGCGTTCTCCAGCGAGGACAGGGTCTCGACGTCGAGGTCGTTGGTGGGCTCGTCGAGGAGCAGCAGGTTGCCGCCCTCCTTGAGCGTCAGCGCCAGGTTGAGGCGGTTGCGCTCACCACCGGACAGGACACCGGCCGGCTTCTGCTGGTCCGGACCCTTGAAGCCGAACGCGGAGACGTACGCCCGCGACGGCATCTCGACCTGACCGACGTTGATGTAGTCGAGCTCGTCCGACACGACCGCCCAGAGGGTCTTCTTGGGGTCGATGTTGGCGCGGCTCTGGTCGACGTAGGAGATCTTGACGGTCTCGCCGACCTTGATGGCGCCGGAGTCCGGCGTCTCCAGGCCCTGGATCATCTTGAACAGCGTGGTCTTGCCCGCGCCGTTCGGACCGATGACGCCGACGATGCCGTTGCGCGGCAGCGTGAACGACAGGTCGTCGATGAGGACCTTGTCGCCGAAGGCCTTCGAGAGGTTGTTGACCTCGACGACGATGGAACCGAGCCGCGGGCCCGGCGGAATCTGGATCTCCTCGAAGTCCAGCTTCCGCATCTTGTCCGCCTCGGCCGCCATCTCCTCGTACCGGGCGAGACGTGCCTTGGACTTGGTCTGCCGGCCCTTGGCGTTGGAGCGGACCCACTCCAGCTCTTCCTTGAGCCGCTTGGCGCGCTTCTCGTCCTTGCGGCCTTCGACCTTGAGGCGAGTGGACTTCTTGTCGAGGTACGTGGAGTAGTTGCCCTCGTACGGGAGCGCGCGGCCGCGGTCCAGCTCGAGGATCCACTCGGCGACGTTGTTCAGGAAGTACCGGTCGTGCGTGACGGCGACGACGGCGCCCGCGTACTTCGAGAGGTGCTGCTCCAGCCAGTTCACCGACTCGGCGTCGAGGTGGTTGGTGGGCTCGTCGAGGAGGAGCAGGTCCGGGGCCTCGATCAGCAGCTTGCAGAGCGCGACGCGGCGCTTCTCGCCACCGGAGAGGTTGACGACCGGCCAGTCGCCGGGCGGGCAGCCCAGGGCGTCCATGGCCTGCTCCAGCTGGGCGTCCAGGTCCCACGCGTTGGCGTGGTCCAGGTCCTCCTGGAGCTTGCCCATCTCCTCCATCAGCGCGTCCGAGTAGTCCGTCGCCATGAGCTCGGCGACCTCGTTGAAGCGCGTGAGCTTGCCCATGATCTCGGCGGCGCCGTCCTGGACGTTCTCCAGCACGGTCTTCGACTCGTCGAGCAGCGGCTCCTGCATGAGGATGCCGACGCTGAACCCGGGCGACAGGAACGCGTCACCGTTGGACGGCTGCTCCAGGCCCGCCATGATCTTCAGCACCGTGGACTTACCGGCACCGTTGGGGCCAACGACACCGATCTTCGCGCCGGGCAGGAAGTTCAGGGTGACGTCATCGAGGATCACCTTGTCGCCGTGCGCCTTGCGCGTCTTGCGCATGGTGTAGATGAACTCAGCCAAGAGAAACCGTCCGGCAGCAATAGAGGTGTGGGCAGATACACCCCATCTTGCCTGACGTCCACCCCAGGACGGAAACGGGTACCTCGGAGCCCCCTGATCAGGGCGGCACGGACGATCAAGCCCGGAAGGGCGGTCACTGTCGGTCGTCACCGGTCGACGTTGCCCCCTTAGAGCCTGTCGGGTGGCCGGTTGATTACGCCGCGATGAGGTCCTCGACGGTCTTGGCTCGGGCGGTCTTGCGGTGGGATTCATGGCTCCACCGCG